>VYDC01000282.1 GCA_009843585.1 Chloroflexota bacterium
CGTGGTCCGGTCCCTGGGCCAGGACACTGGAGGAAGTCAGCACCGACGCCGCGAGCAGCGCAACCGCCGCCAGCGCCGGAAATGCCGTTCGCCTGTTCCCGAGATGTGACGGTCGCACGCACGCCCCCCAAAACGAACGCGCCCATCGTGAGCGCAGGGGGAGGCCGCGGGCTAGATTCGTTTGTACACAATCGGGGAGGGGAAAGATCGATCTCCGCGAGGAATCTGGGAGCATCACCTGATGCAGCGGCGGGGCGCACTTCGTACAGATGAGGGGGGGTGCGCGTGTCGTTGAGCAGCGATTCCGTCAGTAGCTAACGGAGCAGCGATTCTGTCAGTCCCCAGCCAGAGGGCAGGGGTGGCAGTGCAGCAGTTCGAAGAGGCGCGACGCTACGTACTCGACCGGGTGATCGCCGGAGATCTGCAGAGCTCGCAGGCCGCCGAGATCCTGGGCATCGGCGAGCGCCACGCCTGGCGGCTCCTCGCCGCCTACCGGGCACGCGGCGCCGCGGCGCTCGCCCACGGCAACCGAGGGCGCCGCCCCTACAACGCCGTCCCGGCCGAGGTCGCCTGAGCAGCTGGACCGTCCGCCGGATCCTGACGCGGGCCGGCATCGCGAGCCCGCGCCGCCGCCGGCCGCCCGAGCAGCGCGCGCGGCGTGAGCGGGCGCCCCGCGAGGGGATGCTGCTTCAGGTCGACGGCAGCCATCATGCCTGGCTCGAGGAGCGCGGCCCGCGCTTCGCTCTGCTGCTCGCCGTCGACGACGCGACCGGCTCGGCCGTGCACGCGCTCTTCCGCCCCTCAGAGGACGCCCGCGGCTACTTCCTCCTGCTGGAGCAGATCATCCGCCGCCACGGCATCCCGCTCGCCGTCTACAGCGACCGCCACGGCGTCTTCAAGGCCTCCCCCGACGGACGGCGGGGCCTGAAGGTCTCCACCCAGTTCGCGCGGGCGATGCGCGAGCTCGGCATCACCCAGATCTTCGCCCGCTCACCCCAGGCGAAGGGGCGCGTCGAACGCGCCGCAGGGACGTTCCAGGACCGCCTGGTGACCGAACTCCGCCACGCCGGAGCCTCCTCCATCCCCGAGGCGCAGATCGTGCTCGAGGGCTTCCTGCCGAGCTTCGACGCCCGATTCCGGGTCCCGGCAGCGCTGCCCGGAGTCGCCCACAGACCGCTCGACCCCGCGCTCTCCCTCGCCTCCATCCTCAGCTTCCGGCACCCGCGCACCGTCGCACGCGACCACACCGTGAAGTACCGCTGGCGCACGCTGCAGTTGCTGCCCGGCTCCGAACGGACCAGCTACGCCGGGACGAGCGTCGAGGTGGTGGAGCGCCCCGACGGCGAGCTCTCCGTCGAGCACCAGGGGGTGACCATCCCCTCGCGCGCGGCGCCGCCGCGTGCCGGCGTGCTGCGGGAGGCCCGCTCGGAGCTGGCCCGGAACCCCGACCACGAGCGCATCGCCTCGGGCTCGGCTCCGGGGGCGCACCCCGGCGGCTCCCTGTGATCCCCGCCGTGGAGACTGCGCGCAACGGCACCGCTCCGAAGCCCGAGCCCGGGAGCAGGGAGCTCCGTCCACCCACGCCGCGGCAGCTCGCTCCCTGGAAGGCGATCGAGCAGGCGCAGCTACAGGGGCTCTCGCAGCGGGCGATCTCCGAGCTGCTCGGGATCGCCCGCGTGACCGTCAGCCGCTACGTCCGCGCCAATGGAGTGCCTGGACGCCGCAATGGTGCAGCGGCATCCTCCAGACGACGCGACAGGACTGACAGAGTCGCTGCTCCCTTGGACTGACTAGGTCGCTGCTCGTCGACAGTGCGCGGGTCGTGCCTGGACTCTCCCGCGCTTACTCGCGCCTGGCGACCAGGGGCGTCGCCACCCCGAGCCACGGAGAACCGGGAAGCACCGCCCCGGAGGCTACCGGCTAGGTTCGTCTGTACACAATTGGGGTGTGGGTTCGACGCTCCCATGAGCGACAACTCTGCCAATCCCGGGTCTGTGGGAGACGCGGGCGTTCGTGCGCTCCTTCGTGAAGTCGATCCTGGTCGGCCCCGGGCGGGCCACCATCCACGACGATCTTCCTGCTTGGAATCGACCCTCAGCTACAGACCGACACGCCGGGACTCCACTTCAGCGACGCGACCACCAACGGCGCACCCAACGCGGCGTCCGTTCAGGGCGAGGGCGTCTACAGCTTCACGATCAAGCCATGAACCGCGGGACGGCGGTCCATGCGCGCGCGTCGCTTCTACCGCCGCTTCCATGACGGTCGGGAGTCGCCCTTCGGCGTCGTGAACGGCGCGTACGGCGAGGTACGCCGTACACGGCGGGTCTCGCATCCCCCTCCGGTCCGCGGCGCCCTCACTCGCGCCGGGCGACGAGGGGCGTTCCGACGGCGACGCCGTCCGAGAAGAGATCTGCGAAGGCGCTGTTCACGAACGCGGGCGCCCCGAGGATGTAGGGCACGAACTCCCCGGCGTCGAGCGCATAGAGGGCCGCTAGGCCGAGCTCCTCGGCGCAGGCCGCCAGGTCGCCCACGCCGCCGCCCTCGTAGAGCACGTGGCTGAAGCCTCGAGAGGTCTCGCCGCGCAGGCACGACGTCCACGGCCCCGCGACCACGGGAGCCCCGGGGTCGGCAGAGGCCGGACCCTCGCTCCGCACCGTGAGCGGCGTGAGCTCCGGGACGCCCTCCGCGTAGAGCTCCCTGAAGGCGCGGCTCACGAACTCGGGCGCGCCGAGGATGTAGGGCACGAACTCGCCGCCCTCGAGCGCGTAGAGGACGCTCACGTGGCGGCCCCGCGCGCAGGACTCCAGCTCCTCGATGCTGCCGCCCTCGTAGATGAGGAGGCTGAAGCCGACGGAGACGTCGCCGCTCAGGCAGCTCGCCGGGGGCGCGCCCCCGGCGAGTGCGACGGTGTAGACCCGCACGCGGCTGCCGTCCGGGGAGGTCACGGTGACGGTGATCTCGGCGGCTCCCGCGAGGTCGACCTGGTGGCCGTCGGCGTCGTCGTCTGAGTCGGGGGGAGCGAT
>VYDC01000106.1 GCA_009843585.1 Chloroflexota bacterium
CGTCTTCGCGGGGGCGAGGCCGCCCCGGACGGCGCGGAAGGGGTCGCCGCCGGGCGGCTCGACCTTGATCACCCGCGCCCCCATGTCGGCGAGCACCGAGGAGGCGAGGGGGCCCGCGATCACGCTCGCGAGATCGAGCACCGTCAGCCCGTGGAGCGGGCCGCCGCCCGCCGGGCGGGAGGCGGGGGGAGGATCGGGCCCCGGCCGGCCGCGGCCGCGCCACGGCGTCAGGCCCCCGGCCAGCGCCCCGAGCACCGATGCCGTGTCGACGCCGGCCTGCGGGGAGGCAGCCCCGACGGAGCCCGGGGTCTGCTCGAGGCGCGCCAGCACCCCGGGCTGGCGGAGCTCGCCGAGCCGGGGGTGGCGGCGCGTCACGACCTGCTCGTTCGCGACGAGGTCCGGGTGGTCGAGCGCCTGCTGCGTGCTCTGGTAGGGCTCGGCCGCGATGTTGCCGTCTGCGACGAACTCCTCCATCCACTCGCCGGAGCCCCGATCGCGCATCCGCTCGAGCATCGCCCGCCTGAGCTCCTCCTTGGGCCCGGGCGCGAGGGTGTTCGGCGGCCCGGCGAAGCGCGGCTCCGATCCGAGATCGGAGAGCCCCGCGACCTCGAGGTAGGAGCGGAAGAGCCGCTCGATGAGGTTGCCGAGCTGGATCCAGCGCCCGTCGGCCGCCTGCACCGGCTGGTAGTGGAGCTGCGGCAGCCGGTCGGTCTCCCCCAGGGCCGTGCCGGGACCGTAGGTCGCGGGGTCCCGGCGCGCCAGCTGCCTCAGCAGGAGCCCGTGGATGTCGTAGAGGAGGATCCCCTGCAGCAGGCTCGTCTCCACGAGCTGGCCGCGTCCCGAGCGCTCGCGCTCGATGAGGGCGGCCAGGATGCCCGCCACCGCGCCCTGCGCCGCGGCGTGGCGCCCGACCGGGACGGCCGCGTAGGTGGGCCCCTCCCGGGCGGCGACGCCGGAGAGGGTCTGCATGCGACCGGCGCGGGCGGCGACGACGCTCTCGCGTCCGCGGTATCCCGCGAGCGGCCCCGTCGGCCCGAAGCCGGTGATCGAGCAGTACACCAGGCCGGGGTTCGCCTCCGCGAGCGAGGCGTAGTCGCAGCCGAGCCGGAGCGCCGCGCCGGGCGCGGCCGCGGCGACCGCGACGTCGGCCGTCGCCGCGAGCGCGCGGAGCCTGGCCCGTCCCGCCTCCGACCGGAGGTCGACCGTCACCGAGCGCTTGCCGCGCAGCCACACCTCCGAGGCCGGGGCGCGGCGCCAGGGGTCGCCGCCCGGCCTCTCTAAGGCGATCACGTCGGCGCCGAAGTCGGAGAGCACCATCGTCGCCACGCCGGAGACCGGGCCGCTGCCGAGATCGAGCACGCGCAGGCCCGAGCAGGGGGCCTGCCCTCCGCCCCGCGCCCCCGCGGCGGCCCGGATGCTCACGCCGGCCTCCGTCCCACTCGCACCGGAGCTACCCGAACGTGAGGACGGTGCGCGTGCGCTCTCCCGCCTCCATCGCCTCGAACGCCTCGTTGACCCCCTCGAGCGGTGCGCGGTGGCTGATCAGCTCGTCGAGGAGCAGCCGGCCCTGCCGGTAGAGGTCGAGGTACTTCGGGATGTCGAAGCGGAAGCGGTTCGATCCCATCGAGCTCCCCATGAGGCGCCGGTCGGCGAGCAGGTAGCGCCCGGAGACGGAGATGTCGACGCCCTCCGGGATGATGCCGATGAGCACGGCCGAGCCGCCCGGGCGCGTCGCGGTGAAGGCCTGCTCGGTGGTGCGGGCGAGCCCGATCGCCTCGAAGGCGTAGTCGACGCCGCGCCCCGTCAGCGCGCGGACCGCCTTCACGGGATCGTCGCGCGAGGCGTTCACCAGCTGCGTCGCGCCGAAGCCGCGCGCGACCTCGAGCTTGTCGTCCCGGATGTCGACGGCGATGATCTCGCGCGCTCCCGCGAGCCGCGCGCCCTGGACGGCGGAGAGCCCCACGCCCCCCAGGCCCCAGACCGCGGCGGTGGCGCCGGGCTCCAGGCGCGCCGTGTTGAAGACCGCGCCGACCCCGGTGGTCACGCAGCAGCCGACGAGCGCCGCCTGCGCCATCGGCGTGTCGTCCGGGACGCGCACGACGGTGTTCTCGTGCACCAGCATCAGCTCGGAGAAGCCCGAGATGCGGGCGAACTGGTGGACGAGGTCGCCCTCCCGCGAGAGGCGCGGCTCGACCCCCTCGGGGCGGTCGTCGAGATCGCGGGTCTCGCAGAGGTTGGGCTGGCCGGAGAGGCAGCGCTCGCACCCGCCGCAGAAGGTGGAGAGGCAGCAGACGACGTGATCGCCGGGACGGACGTGGGTGACCTCGGGCCCCACCGACTCGACGACGCCCGCGGACTCGTGCCCCGGGATCGTCGGGAGGGGGCGCCCCATGTGTCCCTTGAGCATGTGCAGGTCGGAGCCGCAGACGCCGGTGGCGACGGTCCGCACCAGCACCTCCCGCCCAATGGGCGCCGCGACGTTGACCTCCTCGATGGCGAGGGGCTGGTCGACCCCGTGCTGAACGGCGGCGCGTGCGACTGGCATCGTGCTCTCCCTGTCTCCGGGCCGCTCGGGGCCCGCCGCTACCCGGTGAGCGCCCCCGCGAAGAAGGCGCCGGCGCGCTCGGCCAGGCGGCGCTCGCCGCCGAGCCAGAAGTGGTCGATCCCGCTCGCCAGGAGCATCTCCGTCTCGCTCCCCCGCTCGGCGCGCCCCGCCTTGAGCGCGGAGAGCGCCTCGGCCGAGCAGAAGCGGTCCTCCTCGCCGCAGGCGAGCAGGAGCGGCCCCGCGTAGCCCGAGAGCGCGGCCGCGACCTCGTCGGGCGGGGGCATCGGCGCCGCGACGAGCGCGAGGGCTGAGGGTCCGGCGCCGCCTGCGGCCAGGGCGTCGGCGACCACCCCCCCGGCGACGCCTCCCCCGAAGGAGTAGCCGGCGAGCGCGATGCGGCTTGCGTCCACCTCCGGCCGGGCCGCGGCCGCGGCGAGCGCCGCGCGCGCGTCGTC
>VYDC01000127.1 GCA_009843585.1 Chloroflexota bacterium
GTGAAGCCCGAGTAGCCGTCCTCGCCCCCGATCCCCTTGCGGACGCGCGGGGCTGAGGGGTCGGCGAGCAGGTCGTCGTGGAGGCGCGAACCCCAGGAGCCGGCGACGCAGTGCACCGGCCAGATGCCCCCGTCCCGGGCGAAGTGCGGCGTGTGCTCGGGGTGCCAGTCCTGCGTGTAGGCGACGAGCGCGCCGGCCCCCTGCGCGCGCTCGATCTCGCGGTTCGCCGCCGCGATCGCCTCCTCCGCCCCGGCCACGTAGAGCGATCCCTCCGGGTGCGCGAAGTCGTTCTGGACGTCGACGACGACCAGGGCCGTGCGCGCGTCGTACTCCACGCCTCACCTCCGCGGTCGCTTCGGGAGCAGGGTATACCGGCCGGTGCCGCGCGGGCAGCGCTACCCGGCGGCCGCCAGCAGCGGGAGCCCCCACCCGAAGCAGAGGGCCGCGATAGCGGCCGTCTGCGCCATCGCCGCCGTCACGCGGCCGCGCACGATCCCGGCGAGTCCGAGCAGCGAGCCGACCGCGACCAGGACCGCGAGCGTGAAGAGGCCGTTGGGGCTGCCGAGCCCGCCCGACGGCCGCTCCGACTCGGCGCGCAGGTAGGCGGCGCCGAGCACGAGGCCGGTCGCCGTCCAGCCGAGCAGCATCACGTTCGCGGCGGCGACCGCGAGGAGCGGCAGCGGGGCCCACCGCCCGCTCGCCCGCCTGCGCCACTCCCCGGAGCGCAGCAGCGCGCGGAGGGCGACGGCCGTGCTCGCAAGCGACGCGCCCGCCCCCGCGATGAAGCCCGCGAGCAGCGCCGCCCCGGTCTCGGGATCCACCGCTCAGGACCCGCCGGTGCCGGCGTCCGGCGCGGGCTGAGACAGCGGGCGCGACGCCAGCGACGCGGCGCGCCCCAGCGTGCGCGCCGGGAGGACGAGCGCCCCCCGCGCCCGGAAGGCCTCCTGAAGCTCGGAGCGCTTCGCGCGCTCGCTCACCAGCAGGTAGACGGCTGGCCCCGAGCCGCAGAGGTGGAGCGTCGGGGCGCCCGCCTCCCGGTAGGCCGCGTAGTGCGCGACGAGCTCGGGCTCCGAGCGCTCGAGCGGCTCCTCGAAGGCGTTGACCAGGTCGCCCGAGGGCGGCGGTGCGCGCCGGGCGAGCCGGTGCGCGAGGCGCCGCGAGCGCGCGCCGTCGGTGTAGTCGCGCTTCGTGAGCTGCCCGTAGCGGCGCGCGGTCTTCCCCGGGGGCGCGGGCACCGGCGGGACCAGCACGAGCAGGGAGAGCGGCCGCAGGTCGGGGAGCGGCTCGATGAGCTCGCCGCGGCCCGTCGCCCGCGCGGCGCCGCCGGCGAGGAAGAACGGCACGTCGGAGCCGAGCCCGGCCCCGATCGCCGAGAGGCGCTCCCGCGGCCAGCCGAGATCCCAGAGCTCGTCCAGGCCGCGCAGCACCGCCGCGGCGTCGGAGGAGGCGCCGCCGAGCCCGGCCGGCTGCGGGATCCGCTTCTCGACGTGGAGGTCGAGATCGGGGGCGCGGCCGGAGGCCTCCGCGAGGGCGCGCGCCGCCGCTGCGGCGAGGTCGCTCCCGGCGGGGATCCCGGCGGCGTGCGGGCCCTCAAGCGAGACCGAGAGGCCGGAGCCCTCGGGCCGGCTGCGGATCAGCACGCGGTCCGCGAGGTCGATGGTCGTGAGCACCGTGTCGACCTCGTGGTAGCCGTCGTCGCGGCGGCCGAGCACCTCGAGCGCCAGGTTGAGCTTCGCCGGTGCGACGAGCTCGAGGCCGGGGCCCGGCTCCGCCGCCATCTCAGGCGGCCCCCAGCGCCCGCGGGTGGCGCGCAAGCAGCAGCCGCAGCAGCCGATCCCAGTCGGCGAGCCCCAGGTGCTGCGCCCGGAGCGAGGGCTCGATCGCCGTCTCCTCGAGCGCCGCCCGCACGACGTCGGCCGGGAGGCCCAGCGCCGGGGGCAGGACGTTGTGGAGCTGCTTGCGTGGCGCCGAGAAGCCGGCGCGGAGCAGCGAGACGAGCGCCTCGCGCTCCCCCGCCGCGAGCTCGAGCACGGGCTTCGGGGAGCGCTCGACGCGGACGAGCGCCGAGTGCACGCGGGGCTCGGGCCAGAAGGCGGAGGGCGGGAGCTCCAGCACGACCTCGGCCTCGCCGTAGAGCCGGGTCAGGAGCGAGAGCAGGGACTCGCGGCGCCTCCCGCCGACGATGCGGTGCGCGAGCTCGCGCTGCACCAGCACCACGATGCGCAGGGGAGGCTCCCCCGCCTCCAGCAGGCGGCGGAGCACGGGCTGCGTGATGTAGTAGGGGAGGTTCCCGACCGCGACGTACGGGGGCCCGGCCCCCGCCTCGGAGAGGAGATCCTCGGCCTCGAAGTCGAGAACGTTGGCGGCGAGCACCTCGAGCCGCCCGGAGGAGACGCGGCGGCGCGCCAGGTCGGCGAGCTCCTCGTCGAGCTCGACCGCGACGACGCGTCCGGTCGGCTCGACCCGGGAGACGAGCTCCGCGGTGAGGCCGCCGGGGCCGGCGCCCACCTCGAGCACGGTGTCGCCCGGCCCGACGAGCGCCGCGTCGGCGATGGAGGAGAGCGCCAGCTCGTCGACGAGGAAGTTCTGTCCGAGCGCCGAGCGCGGCCGGAGCCCGGCGCGGCGCAGCGCCGCCGGGATCTCACCGGGCCCGCCGTCCCCGCGGCGGCGGCGGCGCCCCCCGGTGCGCGCGCCGCTCATCGCGCCCGCGCGCCGCCCCTCGCGGGCGGGGGGGCGGTCAGAGGTCGTGCCCCGCCGTCGAATCGCGCCACGAGCATCCCCCCGTCCGGCAGCTCAAGCCCGGCACTCCAGCGGCACCCGATAGGACCGGCGTACCGCTGCTTCCTTCCGGACCTGACGGGGTTGGCCGGACTATCGCCGCGCAGGACCAGGCTCTCGACGCCGCCTCGCGGGGCGAGCGGCTCCCGACATCGACCCTCGGGCGGGCATTCAGCCCCGCTGAAGCGGATTGCGGGTACAGGGCACCGCTAGCT
>VYDC01000069.1 GCA_009843585.1 Chloroflexota bacterium
GCGGCGAGCTGGTCGATCGAGCGGGCGCGGTCGGCCAGCAGCACGGAGCCGGCCTGGGCGAGCTCCTCGTCCCAGAAGTCGAGCTCGTCGGGGCGCCCGCGCCGCTCGGCGAGCCGCCTGAGCAGGCTGTTGCGCTGCTGCAGGACGCGCGCGTAGCGCTGCGCGGCGCGAACGTAGCGCCCGTCGAGCTGCGAGAGCGTGAGATCGAGGTAGCGCCGCCTGGCCGCGGGCGGCCCCGCCACAACCCCGAGATCGGCGGCCGAGAAGAGCACCGCCCGCAGCGTGCCGACCAGGTCGGAGGCCCTCCGCGCCACACCGTTGAGCCGGAAGCGCCTGCCGGTCGGCGGAGGAGCCGGATCGACCCCCTCCCCGGGGGCACCGGCGCCCGCCGCGCTCCCGCCCGGCGCGGAGAGCGCCCGCGCGGCGATGCTCATCTCCACCGTGTCGCTGCCGCGCGCGCTCTCGACGCGTCCGGCGAGCCGAGCGGCGGGAAGGGGCTCCTCGCGGAGCGCCGTCCACGAGATCAGCTCGACATCGGCCCCCGGGCGCTGGCTGCGGGTCGTCGCCAGCAGCGCGATCGCCTCGAGCAGGTTGCTCTTCCCCTCCGCGTTCTCGCCGACGACGACGTAAGAGCCCGGCTCGAGGTCGAGCTCAAGCCGGCGAAACGAGCGGACGTTGGCGAGCGAGAGATGCGAGAGGTGCATCGCGGCGACTCCCCGACGTCGGACCTCCCGCGGGGAGAGGCCGACGGCCGCCCCACTATCGGTGCACGGCGCTCCGCCGTGAAGTGGCTCGTGCGCCGGACGATCGCTAGGGCCGGTAGCGGCGCTCCGTCCACACGAGCGGGTCGACGTTGACACCCCACACCGTGATCTCCCAATGAAGGTGCGGACCCGTGGAGAGGCCGGTGGACCCCATGGCCCCGATCACCTGCCCGCCCTCGACGGTGTGCCCCACCGCCACCTCCTCGGAGTCCAGGTGGTGGTATCCGCTCAGCACGCCGGCCCCGTGGTCGATGATCACCGAGCGCCCGCGGATCGGCATCTCGCCCACCCACGCCACGCGGCCCGGGGCAGTCGCGATCACCGGCGTCCCGCGGGCGTTCGCGAAGTCCGTCCCCGTGTGCAGTCTGCTGACCGCCCCGTCGTTGATGGAGCGCGGCGATCCGAAGTCGGTCGTGATGACGCCCTCGGCCGGGATGCGAAAGGGCTCTTCCCAGCGTGGCGAGGGGTCGAAGGTGGAGAACTGCCCCGCGCGCAGCCGCGACTCCTCCTCCACCGCCTCGGCGGACAGCAACGCGCCCATCATCTCCTCGGACAACTCCAGGTGGTCGACGGGTCGATCCCGGAGAACGACCTCGTAGCCGGTCTCGGCGACGTGGGTCAGCCTGCCGGAGGCGGTTCGGATCTCGACGGAGAGCCGGGCCGGGCCCGGGCCGGCGGCGATGGGGACGCCCACCACGCCCCAGAAGCGATCGGGCTCCGCCACCAGCGGAACGGCCTCGCCGCGGTAGCGCAGCGTCGCGAACGCGGCGCCGGACGTCGCGACGGAGACGAGCATCGCCTCGCCGTTGCCGACGACGGCGGGCTCCACCGCGACCTCGGGCGGCTCCGCGGGGGCTGCGACGCGGTCCGGCGACGCCTCCGCCGATGCCTGCGAGGGCGGAGCCGGCGCGGCGGCCCGGGAGGGAGCCTCGGCCGCCGCCGGTCGGGCGGCCGCCACCGTCGGCGCCACCGTCGCCCGCGGTGGCGAAGCCGGAGCGGCCGTGGCGGCCGGCGCCCGATCCCGGTCGCCGGCGAGCGTGTGCCTCACCGCGACCGGCTCCGGCGCGCGCTCCTCGCCGCGCTGCGAGATCCATGCGGCCGCCGCCGCGCCGGCGACCAGCGCCGCCGCGAGCAGGGTGACGGCGGCGACGAGTGCGCGCCGCCCGGCACCCGTCGCCCGCTGATCCCTCTCCCTCATGCGCGGCGCACCCCCTCGCGGCCCCTGCGCGCTCGATCGAGCATGCCACGATGCGCATCTCCGCGGCCGGCCGCGGCCGCGCGAGCGGTCGGACGGTGCTGCTATACTCCGCTACCCGCCACGGAGCGAGCAGACGGGCACGGGTCCGGGCGCCCCGTCCCGACCGACGCCGGCGGCGCGACCGGTCGCGGGCGGTCCCAGCCGACCGGGAATCGAGGTGCCGTGGAAGAGCCACAACTCCTCGCCGAGCGCATCCTCGAGAACGTCGGCCGCGTCATCATCGGCAAGTCGACGGAGGCGCGCCTCGCTCTGATTACGCTGCTCTGCCGCGGCCACCTGCTGATCGAGGACGTCCCGGGCGTCGGCAAGACGATGCTCGCGCGGGCGCTCGCACGCTCCACCGGATGCACGTTCTCACGCATCCAGTTCACGCCCGACCTGCTGCCCTCCGATGTCACGGGCGTTTCGATCTACGCACAGGCGACCGGCGCATTCGAGTTCAGGGCGGGACCCGTGATGGCGCAGGTCGTCCTCACGGACGAGATCAACCGCGCGACGCCGAAGACGCAGTCCGCACTGCTCGAGTCGATGGAGGAGCGCCAGGTGACCGTCGACGGGGTCACCCATCCCCTCCCCAGACCCTTCATGGTGATGGGGACGCAGAACCCGATCGAGTACGAGGGTACCTTCCCCCTGCCCGAGGCCCAGCTCGATCGCTTCCTGATGCGGGTGCGGCTCGGCTATCCGACCGCCGTCGACGAGGTGCTCGTCATGGACGCCCAGCAGGGCGGGCACCCGATCGAGACGCTCGAGGCGGTGACCCGTCCCGAGGAGGTGATGGAGCTGCAGGAGGCGGCGAGCGAGATCTACGTGGACCCGCTCATCAAGCAGTACATCGTCAACCTGGTGGCTGCGACCCGCGACCACGAGAGCGTCTACCTGGGCGCCTCCCCGCGCGGCTCGCTGGCGCTGATGCGCGCGACGCAGGCGCTCGCGATGCTCGACGGGCGCGACTTCGTGCAGCCC
>VYDC01000169.1 GCA_009843585.1 Chloroflexota bacterium
GAACGGGAGCGGCAAGACGACCGGCATCGCGAGGCTCGCCCACGCCTACGGGGAGGAGGGCTCCCGCGTCATCCTGGCGGCGGGGGACACCTTCCGCGCGGCGGCCATCGACCAGCTGCGCGAGTGGGGGGAGCGCCTCGCGGTCGACGTGGTGGCGCACCGCCCGGGGGCGGACCCGGCCGCCGTCGCCTTCGACACCATCGAGGCGGCGCGCGCCCGCGGCCACGACCTCGTCCTGGTCGACACCGCGGGGCGGCTCCACAACAAGAAGAACCTGATGGACGAGCTCGGGAAGATCCGGCGCGTCATCGAGCGCCAGCTCGGGCGCGGCCCCGACGAGGTGCTGCTCGTGCTCGACGCGACGACCGGCCAGAACGGCCTGGAGCAGGCGCGCGCCTTCACCGAGGTCGTCGAGGTCACCTCGCTGCTCCTCGCCAAGCTCGACGGGAGCGCCCGGGGCGGCATCGTCTTCGCCGTCGCGGGCGAGCTGGGCCTCCCCGTGCGCTTCGTCGGCGTCGGGCAGGAGCCCTCCGACCTGGCCCCCTTCGACCCGGAGGGCTTCGTCTCCGCCCTGCTCGCGGATCCGGCGCCCGCGGGCTCGTAGCGGGGCCCGGGCGATGGCCGACGCGCTCTCCTGGTACGCGGCGCTCGCGCTCCTCGGGGCGGCGAGCCTCTACCCGGCGGCGCTGCTCTTCCGGGCGCTCCCGGGCTCGGGCGTGCTCTACGCGCGCGCGCTCGGCCTCGCCCTCCTCGCCTGCCTCGCCTGGCTCCCCGGCGCCGTCGGCATCGGCTACGGCGAGGCGGCGGCGTGGGCGGCGCTCGCGGCGCTGCTCGCGCTCTCCGCCTACCTCGCCTGGAGCAGGCCCGAACTCGGGCGCGCGCTCTGGGAGAGACGCCGGCTGCTGCTCGGGGGCGAGATCCTCTTCCTCGCGCTCTACGCGGCTCTCGCGCTGGTGCGCTCACGGGCGCCCGACGCCGTCGCCACCGAGAAGCCGATGGACCTCCGGCTGCTCTCGGCCATAGACGGGGCGGGGAGCTTCCCGCCCCCGGATCCCTGGTTCTCGGGGGAGCCCGTCTCCTACTACTACCTGGGGCACGTCGGGGTCGACGCGCTGGCGGCGCTCGCCTCGGTCCCCGTCGGCGCCTCGTTCACCCTCGGCGTCGTGACGGCGGGGGCCGTCTCGGGCCTCGCCGCCTTCGGGCTCGCCTACGACCTGCTCGCCTCCCGGGCGGGGAGCGCCGCGGGGGCGGCCGCGGCGCGCATCTCCCGCCTCGCGCCTCCGGCCGGCGCCGCCGTCGCGGCGGCGTCGCTGCTCTGGCTCGCGCCCCTGGCCGGGGCGCTCGAGGTCGCCGGCGCGAACGGCTGGGGCCGCGGCCTCATCGCCGCGCTCGGGATCGAGGGGCTCCCGGGGCCCCAGGGTGCGAGCGCGCTCGTCCCGGAGCGCTTCTGGTGGTGGTGGGACGCGACGCGCCTCCTCCCCGGCGTCATCGCCGAGTTCCCGGCCTTCTCGCTCCTGCTCGGGGACCTCCACGCGCACCTGCTCGCGCTCCCGCTCGGCGTGGCGGCGCTCGCGCTCGCGGCCTGCGACTTCCTGGGCAGGGAGCCGCTCTCGCCGCGGCGCTGGCTCAGGGAGCCGCTCCGGCTCGTGCTCGCCTCCGCGCTCTACGCGGCGCTCGCGATGACGAACTCCTGGGACGTCCTGACCTGGGGCTCCGTGTGGCTCTTCGCCTCGGCGGCGGCGCTCGCCCGCTCCGGCTGGCCCTGGCCCCTGGCGCTTCTCCTCGGCGTGCGCCACCTCGCGCTCCCGGCGCTCGGCGCGCTCGCGCTGGCGCTCCCCTTCGCCTGGGCGCTGGAGCGGCCGGAGCTCGGCCTCGCGCTGGTCGCGGACGGGGGGTCGGAGCCGGTGCGCTTCGCGCTCTTCTGGCTCGCGCCGGCGCTCCCCGTCCTGCTCGCGGGCCTCTGGCTCCGCCCCCGCGCGAGCCGGGGCGCCCTCGCCACGGGCGCGCTCCTCGCGGCGGCGCCGGTCGCGGCGTGGGCGGGGGCGACGCTCGTCTCGGCCGGGCCGGATCCGCTCCTTGCGCGCGGCAGCGGCTGGCTCACGCTCGGGGCGCTCGCGCTCGGCGCCGGCGGCGCCGGGGCCCTCGCGCTCTCCTGCGACCGGGAGGGGCGGAGGGCCGAGGCGGCGGCGCTCGGGCTCGCCTCCGCCGCGGCCTCGCTCCTGCTCGCGACCGAGCTCCTCTTCCTCTCCGACGCCTTCGGGACCCGCATGAACACCGTCTTCAAGCTCTGGTTCCACGCCTGGCTGCTGCTCGCGCTCGGGGGCGGCGTCGCCGTGGGCGCCGCGCTCGCGAGGCCGCGCCGGGCGGCCCGGGCACCCGCTCTCCGCACCGCCTCCTCGCGCACGGCCGCCGCCCTCTCCGCGGCGGGGCTGGCCCTCCTTCTCGCCTCGCTCGCCTACGCCCCGGCGGCGGCGGTCTCGCGCGACCGCGAGGCGCAGGTCCCCTCGCTGGACGCGCTCTCCTTCCTGGACCGCACGGCGCCCGGCGAGGCGGCCGCGGTGCGCTGGGCCCGCTCCGAGCTCCTGCCGCGCGGGGCGCTGATGCTGGAGGCGGTGAGCCCGAGCTACGGGGCCGGGAACCGGGTCTCCGCCGCGAGCGGCGTCCCGACGCTGCTCGGCTGGCCGGGGCACCAGCTCCAGTGGCGGCGCGACCCGCCGCTTCCGGAGCTTGAGGCGCTCATCGCCCGCGCCTACTCCGAGGGCGCGACCGAGGAGGTGCGGCGGCTACTCTCGGAGCGCGGGGTGACGCACGTCTACCTGGGCTCCGAGGAGCGGCGCCGGCACGGCGGCGGCGTGGCGGAGCGCTTCTCCGGCTGGCCGGTCGTCTTCGAGGCGCCCGGCGTGCGCATCGTCCGCCTGCCCCCGTGACCCCGGAGCGCCCGGCAGGCCCGGCGTACGAT
>VYDC01000041.1 GCA_009843585.1 Chloroflexota bacterium
CCCCGGAAGTAGGAGTGCGCCCCGGCCCCCACCCCCAGGTAGGGCTCGGCGCGCCAGTAGGTGAGGTTGTGCCGGCACTCGTGCCCCGGCCGCGCCCAGTTGGAGATCTCGTAGTGGGCGTAGCCCCCGGCCGAGAGCCGGCGGCGCGTCCACTCGTACTGCTCGGCGGCGGCGTCGGGATCGGGCTCGGGGATCTCGCCCTTCGCCACGCGGTAGTGGAGCGGCGTCCCGGGCTCGACGGAGAGGGCGTAGCAGGAGAGGTGATCGGGCTCCAGCGCGAGCACGCGCTCGACGGTCGCCTGCCAGCGCCCGACCCCCTGCTCGGGGAGACCGAATATGAGGTCGAGGCTCAGGCTCGAGAAGCCGGCCGCGCGCGCGTCGGCCACCGCCTGCTCGACGCGCTCCGGGGTGTGCCGGCGGTCGAGGAGGGCGAGCTCGTCGGCGTGCATCGACTGCACTCCCATGGAGAGCCGCCCGATGCCGAGGCCGGCCAGCCCCGCCAGGTGGTCTCGCACCAGCTCGGTCGGGTTCGCCTCGAGCGTCCACTCGGCGTCGGGAGCCACGTCGTAGCGGGAGCGGATCGCCCGGACGATCTGCCCCATCTCGGCGAGCGGGAGCAGGCTCGGCGTTCCGCCCCCGAAGAAGACGCTCCGCACGCGCTGCCCGCCCGCGGCCGCCGACCAGAGCTCGAGCTCGGAGACCAGCGCCTCCACGTACTCCGGGACAAGGTGGTCGATGCCCGAGTAGGCGTTGAAGTCGCAGTAGCCGCAGCGGCTGGTGCAGAAGGGGATGTGGACGTAGAGCGCCAGCGCGGCGGGATCGGAGCCGGCGGACGGCCCGGGGATCGCGACCTCGCTCGGCGTGCTCATGGCGACAGCGTACCAGCCGGATCCTCGCCCGAGCGGGGGCCCCGTGCGACACTCGGCGCCACCGCCGGACGGCTGGGGGGTCGACGTGCTGAAGAGCCATCGCTGCGGGGAGCTCCGCTCCCGCCACGCCGGGGAGCGCGTGCGCCTCGCCGGCTGGGTTCACCGGCGGCGCGACCACGGGGGGCTGGTCTTCCTGGACCTGCGCGATGAGAGCGGGCTCGTCCAGATCGTCTGCCACCCCGAGAGCGCGCCGGAGGCGCACGCCGTCGCCTCGACCGTGCGCGCCGAGTGGGTCGTCGCGGTCGAGGGGGAGGTCCAAGCGCGCCGCGAGGGGACGGTCAACGAGGCCCTCCCCACCGGCTCGGTCGAGGTCGCGGCCTCCGAGGTGCGCGTGCTGGCCGAGGCGGCCACGCCCCCGATCGCGGTGAACCAGGAGGCGGCGGCGGAGGAGGCGACGCGGCTGCGCTACCGCTACCTCGACCTGCGCCGCGAGCGGATGGCGCAGAACCTGCGCATGCGCCACCGCGTGGTGCAGGGGATCCGCCGCTACCTGGAGGAGCGCGGCTTCGTCGAGGTCGAGACGCCGATGCTCTCGGCGGCGACGCCGGAGGGGGCGCGCGACTACCTGGTGCCGAGCCGCATCCACCCGGGCCGCTTCTACGCCCTCCCGCAGTCGCCCCAGCAGTGGAAGCAGCTGCTCGTCGTGGCCGGCTTCGAGCGCTACTACCAGATCGCGCGCTGCTTCCGGGACGAGGATCTCCGCGCCGACCGCCAGCCCGAGTTCACCCAGCTCGACGTCGAGATGGCCTTCGTCGAGCGGGACGACGTGCTCGACCTGGTGGAGGGCCTCTACGCCCATCTCGCGCGGGAGGTCAACCCGGAGCGCCGCCTGCAGGCGCCCTTCCCGCGCATCCCGTACGCCGAGGCGATGGAGCGCTTCGGCTCCGACAAGCCCGACCTGCGCTACGGGATGGAGATCGCCGATCTGAGCCGGCCGGCCCTCTCCGGCGAGCTCGGCATCTTCCGGCAGGCCGTCGCCGACGGGGGCCGCGGGCGCGGATTCGCCGTGCCCGGCGGCGCCGACACGGCGCGCCGCGAGCTGGACCGGCTCACGGGGCTCGCCCGCGAGGCGGGGGCCGGGGGCCTGGTCCCGGTCGCCTACGGGGGGAGCGGCCCCCTCGAGGGGCTCGCCCCGGAGGAGGTGCGCTCGCCGGTCGCGCGCTTCTTCGAGCCGGAGGTGCTCGCGGAGATGGGCCGGCTCTGCGGCGCGCGTCGCGGCGACCTGCTGCTCGCCGTCGCCGCTCCGGACGACGTGAGCTCGCGCGCCCTCGACGTGCTGCGACGCGAGGTCGCCTCGACGCGCGCCCTCGCCGACGAGGACGAGCTGGCCTTCTGCTTCGTGACGGACTTCCCGCTCTTCGAGTGGGACGCGCGGGAGGAGCGGTGGCAGGCGAGCCACCACCTCTTCACCGCGCCGGTGGAGGAGGACGTGCCGCTGCTCGAGAGCCAGCCGGGCGCGGTGCGATCGCTCGCCTACGACCTGGTCTGCAACGGGCAGGAGCTCGCCTCGGGCTCGATACGCGCGCACCGCCCGGAGGTGCTGCTCGCCGTGATGGGAATCCTCGGCATCGACGAGGCGCAGGCGCGGGAGCGCTTCGGCCACATGCTCGACGCCTTCGGCTACGGCGCCCCGCCGCACGGCGGCATCGCGCCGGGCCTGGACCGCACCGTGGCGCTCTTCGCGCGCGAGCGCGACATCCGCGAGGTGATCGCCTTCCCGAAGACGAAGACGGCCTCCGATCCCCTCACCGGCGCCCCCTCCTCGGTCGACCCGGCGCAGCTGGCGGAGGTGCACATCGACGTGCGGCCGTGATCGCGGCCTCAGCCGACCGGCGGCCGGGGGCGCGCCGCTATAATCGAGGGGTGGCGGCCGCGGCCCCGCCCGCGCGCGGCGGCCGGGCGGAGCGACGGGGGTCCTGATGGGCGGCCAGAACCGGCTCCTCGGCATGCTGCTCGCCGTGCTCGCCGTCCTCGTGCTCGTCGTGGGAGGGCTCTCGGCGGCCCTCCTCATCGGCGGGGGGGAGAGC
>VYDC01000232.1:0-1278 GCA_009843585.1 Chloroflexota bacterium
CGTGCGGACCGAACCATCGACCAGGTGATCGCCGACCCGGACGACGGCGCCGCCCAGGAGCGCCGGGTCGACCGTCGCGCTCAGCACCACGGTGCCGCCGCCGCGCCGCTCCGCCAGGTCGGCCGCGATTCGCTCGCGCCGCTCGTCGGGAACCTCCACGGCGGTCCGGATCTCGGCGCGCACCACGTCGCGCTCCCGGTCCCAGATCTCCGAGAAGTACGAGGCGATGGAGGGCCCGAGCGCCAGTCGCCGCTTCTGCCGGAGCAGGCGGAACAGGTTCAGCTGCAGCGGACCGGCCCCGGGCGCCGCCTCGCGGACGATCTCCAGGAAACGATCCTCGCCGACGGACTCCGCGGTGAGAGCGGCGAGCGAAGCGCTCTCCCCCGTGAGGAGCGACAGCGCCTCCACGGACGCGCCCCACTCCTCCCAGTCGCCGTGCTCGCGGGCGAGATCGGCGACCGCTGAGGCGTAGCGCCGCCCGGCGACGTCGCGCATCACCGCCATCTCATCACCGCCCGCCCCGGGCGCCGCCGACCAGCAGCGGGCTAATTGTCGGCACCCCGCCCGAACTCGCTCGAGACGATCACCTCGTCGATGAGGCGCTGGTGCGCGTCGCGATCGAGCGACTGGCCGATCACGCGCTCGGCGGCCTCGATGGTCAGGTCCGCGAACTCGCCGCGCAGCGCCTCGATCACCTGATCCCGCTCCCGCCCGATCTCCTCGCGGGCGCTCGCGACGATCTGCTCGGCCTCGGCCCGCGCCCTCTGCTCGAGCTCCTCGCGCAGCCGCTGCGCCGTCTCCTGCGAGCGGGCCACGATGTCGCGCGCCTCCCCGCGCGCCTCCTCGATGAGGCGGCGCGCCTCGCCCTCGGAGGCCTGCGCCTGCTCCGCCGCCTGCTCGGCGCGGTCCAGGCCCTCCTGGATCCGCCGCTTGCGCTCGTCCAGCACCCGCATCAGCGGCGGGTAGAGGAAGAGCCTCAGGATCAGCAGCAGCAGGCCGAAGTTGATGAGTTGCGCGATGAGCCCGGGCAGGTTGAAGCCGAGCGCGGCGATGCCGCCCCCGCCCTCCTCGGCGGCGTAGGCGACGCCGGATCCGGACTCGAGGGTCCAGATGACGGTCGCGAGCAGCGCCGAGAGCCCGAGCACACGGATGAAGCGTCGCACCTGCGCCCCTCTCGCACCCGCCGTGGGCCGGGGCGCCGCCCCGGGCCGCGCGGCCGGGGGGTGGGCTGCGAGAAAGCAATCACCACGGGGATTGCGGCCACCCCCCCGGGGGGGC
>VYDC01000232.1:1288-2916 GCA_009843585.1 Chloroflexota bacterium
CCTCTCCCCCGTCCACAGGGAGGACGGGGCCCACCGGCGCCCCCCTCGCCCCCGCGGGGCCCGGCCGCGGGGCGGGCGGCCGGGCGACGGAGGGATCGTCTCCTAGAAGACGAAGCCGATGAGAATGGCGACGACCAGCGCGTAGATCCCGATCGCCTCGGCGAAGGCGATCGCCAGGATCATGTTGGTCTGGATCGCGCCCGCGGCCTCCGGGTTGCGCCCCAGGGCCTCCATCGCCTTCCCGCCGAGGAAGCCGATGCCGATGGCCGGGCCGAGAGCCCCGAGGCCCATCGCGATCCCCGCCGCCAGGAACTTCATCGAGCTCGCGGTGAACTCGTTGTCGACCGTGGCCTGCTGCGCGCCGGCGACGCCCGTCGCCAGCAGGAACAGCGCGGCCGCGACCGCGGAGGCGACCAGCCCCCGGCGAACCACCACCCCAAGAGTCATCTCGCCTCCCTCTCCCGACCGCGCGCCGCGGGTGGACGCGCGCTACAGCCTCCCCTGCCGACCTCCGGCAGCCTCCCCCCGCGGGTCGCGGCCGCCCTAATGGGCCGCCGCCTCGTGCCCCTCCTCGCCGTCGCCGTGGTGGGCGACCGCCATCTGGGCAAACACCAGCGTGAGCATCGCGAACCCGAACGCCTGCATCAGCCCGACGCCCAGCTCCAGGCCGTAGAAGACGGTGACCAGCAAGAGCGGCACCAGGAAGCTCATCATCACGATCAGGACCTCGCCGGCGAAGATGTTGCCGAAGAGACGGAAGGTGAACGAGACGACGCGGATGAACTCGGATATGAGCTCGAGGACGCCGACGAAGACGTCGATCAGGCCCATCGGGTTGCCGCGCAGCAGGCGGCTGAAGTTGAAGAACTTGCCGAAGTACCGGGGCCCGAGCGCCGAGATCCCCCAGTACTCGACGAAGATGAACGAGAAGATCGCGATGGCGAGCGGCGCGTTGACGTCGGTCATGACGGAGCGCAGCACCGGCGCGATGATGCCGGAGAACGCATCGCCGTCCTTCTCGGCGGTGATGGGCTCCTCGCCGGCCCCGACGTCCACCGAGTCGGCGCCGAGCGGGATGTACGCGAGATCGACGCCGAGGATGGAGGCCTGCTCGAGGACGGCCTGCGTCTCTCCGTGCCCCGGCTCCGGGACGCCGACGTAGAGGTTCCCGGGCAGCAGCCCGACGTAGTTGTTGAGCAGGACCCAGAAGAAGATCGTGCTGACGACCCAGAAGAAGCGGCGGCCCTGGGACTCGCCCACGACGCCGACGACCATGTTGTAGAAGCCGCCGACCACCGCCTCGACGCCGCCGCTGAAGCCCGACGGGACGAGCGAGAAGCCCCGCGCCGCGACGAGCGCTCCGACCGCCATCAGGACGAGGACGACCCAGGAGGTGAACATGGTGTTCGTGACGTCGAGCGGCCCCACGTGGAAGACCGTCTCGGGCGCGACGATGATCGCCGGGGGCGGCGGGGTGAGTACGAGCATGCCGACGGCGAGCGCTGCCAGCGCCAGCACGCCGATGAGCGCGCCCCTCACCGGCGGTCGTCTCCGGGCGGCTCGCCGTCCTCGGCGCCGCCGGGCGGCTGCGTGCGTGAGGCGGCGCGCGCGATCACGTCCTTCAACTG
>VYDC01000198.1 GCA_009843585.1 Chloroflexota bacterium
CTTCAACGACATGCTCACCCAGCGCATGCGCGGCGAGGAGCCCGACTTCGATTCGTTCCTCGAGCGCTACGGCGACATGTTCGGCGAGGACCCGCCCCGCAGCCTCGATGAGCTGATCGAGCAGCTGCAGGCGCAGGCGCGCGCGCTCCGGTCGCTGATGGAGTCGCTCCCGCCCGGGCACCGCCAGCAGCTCGAGAGCCTGCTCTCGGAGAAGCTCGGGGACGAGGAGTTGCGCGCCGAGCTCTTCGAGCTCGCGCAGAACCTAGAGTTCCTCTCCCCGTCCGGAGAGCGCCAGCCGGGCGCCTACCCCTTCCGGGGCGACGAGGAGCTCGACCTGCGAGCCGCCCTCGCCCTGATGGACGAGATGCACGAGATCGACGCGCTCGAGCGCAGCCTGGAGCGAGCCCAGTACGGGGGCGACCTCGACCAGGTCGATCGCGACGCGCTGCGCGAACTGCTCGGCGACGCCGCCGCCGAGGACCTCGATCGCCTCCAGGAGCTGCTCGAGATGCTGGAGCGGGCCGGCTACCTCCGCCGCGACGGCGAGGAGTGGGAGCTCACGCCCCGGGGCACGCGCCTGATCGGGCAGAAGGCCCTGGGGGAGATCTACCAGCAGCTCCGGCGCTACGGATTCGGTGATCACGCCCTTCTCGAGTCGGGCCGCTACGGAGACCGCACCGACGAGACGAAGCCCTACGAGTTCGGCGACCCCTTCCACCTCCACATCGAGCAGACGGTGATGAACGCGCTCGAGCGCTCCGGCCCGAGCACGCCCGTCCGGCTCTCGCCGGAGGACTTCGCGATCTACCGCTCGGAGCAGCTGACCCAGACCGCGACGGTGATGATGGTCGACCTCTCGTGGTCGATGGCGCTCCGGGGGTCCTTCCAGGCGGCCAAGAAGGTGGCGCTCGCCCTCCACAACCTGATCCGGTCGCAGTACCCCCGCGACAGCCTCTACCTCGTGGGGTTCTCGGCCTACGCCCGGGAGCTCCGGCCCGACGAGCTCCCCTACGTGCGCTGGGACGAGTCGGTGCTCGGCACGAACATGCACCACGCGCTGATGCTCGCCGAGCGGCTGCTGGGCCGCCACCGGGGCGGCACGCGACAGATCCTGATGATCACCGACGGCGAGCCCACGGCGCACCTGGAGCGCGGCCGCTCGCGGTTCGCCTACCCGCCGAGCCCGGCGACGATCCGAGAGACGCTGAAGGCGGTCATGCGCGTCTCCCGGCACGACATCACCATCAACACCTTCATGCTCGACCGGAACTACTACCTGAAGGACTTCGTGAATCAGCTCGCCAAGATCAACGGCGGTCGCGTCTTCTACACCACGCCCGACCGCCTCGGCGAGTACATCCTCGTCGACTATCTGCAGGGGAAGCGTCAGCGGCTCTCCGGGCGATCGTCGTAGGCCGACCGGCGCGCGCCGTGGCGACCCGCCGGGTGCTCGAACGGCCCGGCGCGCGTCCAGCCGGGACGCACCCCCCGGTAGGTCCCCGGCGAACGAGCACGACGCCGGCGTGCCTCTCCCCCGCGAGTTGATCGGGAACCCGTCGGCTCAGGCGGCGCCTGCTCCCGGCGGCGGCTCGTGACCGTCGGCTCTGAGGGCACGCGAAATCGCATCCCCCGGCGGATCCGTCGCCAGCGGCGCGGGGGTGCCGCTACGATCGCCCGATGAGCACCGACGGCCCCGGACACGCGCGTCTCGCGTGGATCGTGCGCAACCCCTCGGCCCGCAGGGCACCCTCAGAGGGTCGGCTGCGCGACGCCGCCGAACCCCTGAGGCGCCGCGGATGGGAGATCGAGATCCGGAGCACCAAGGCGCCGGGCGACGCGGAGTTCCTCGCGAGCGAGGCGCTGGCCGCCGGTGCCTCGACGGTCGTCGCGGCCGGCGGCGACGGCACGATCCACGAGGTCGTGAACGCCCTGTCGGGAAGCGACGGCGCCCTCGCCGTGATCCCGAGCGGCACGGCGAACGTGTGGGCCGGCGAGGCGGCGCTCCCCACGAGCCCGGAGCGCGCGCTCGCGCTCGTGGCGAGCGGCTGGCGCGCCCGCCTCGACCTGGGCGAAGCCTCTCTGCCGGGCGACCGCGGGGCTCGGCGCTTCCTGCTCATGGTCGGCGCCGGCCTCGACGGCTCCGTCGTGCGCGCGATGCACGGGAGGCGCGCCGCCAAGCGGCTCGGCGGCCGGGCCGCCTTCGGCCCCGCCATCGCCGCCGCCGCCCTCGGCGCGCGGCCGCTCCCCGTCCGCATATCGGCCGGCCGGCGCGAGCTGCACCGGGAGCTGTGGCTGGCGGTCTGCGGAAACACGCGGAGCTACGCGGGCCTTCTCGAGCTCACGGCCGACGCGCGCGCCGACGACGGCGCCCTCGACCTGGTGCTGCTCTCCGGCAGCGGGCGCCGGAGGCAGGCCGCGCTCGTCGCACGCTCCCTCCGGGGCGCGCTGCATCGACGCCGCGCGCCGGGCATTGACTACCTGCGCCGGCAGGCGCTCGTGATCGCGCTCGACGCGGAGGCACCGGCGCCGCTGGAGGTGCAGGCCGACGGCGAGCCCCTAGGCACCGTCGACCCCGGTCAGGAACTCGCGCTGCGCGCGCTCCCCGGCGCGATGCTCGCCGCGCTGCCTCGGCGCCCGACGCCGCTGCTCGCCGCGAGCCCCGCGCCCCGACGGAGCCGCGGCCGCGACGAATAGGCCGCACGCGACGATCGCGTGCGGCGGAAGCGCCCCCGGTCGCGGTCGCTCGTGACCCGCGGGCGCGCGGCCGATGCTCGCTCCGCCCCTCAGTCGGCGGCCCGCAGCTCACCCTCGGCGAGGCGCAGCCGGCGCTCTCCGACGACGGCGCCCGGCGGAGGGCGGGCCGGGTCGGGCGTCGTGACGACGAGCTGATCG
>VYDC01000274.1 GCA_009843585.1 Chloroflexota bacterium
CCCGCCAGCCTCCGCAGGGGACGCACGGAGTGTGGCCCCAAGGAGTACGCTGGCTGAAACACGAAACGGGCGTCAGAGAAGCCCGTGGGGGCCGCATCCGGGACCCGGGGGCGCCCGCCACCGATGCGGTGGCGGAGCACTTCGGAGAATGCTCCGGGGAACCCGTTCAGACGGACCTCGCGAAGCGCGGCTGGCGGTGGGGCGGAGGCCATCGGTGCACCGTCCATGCACGCCGGAAACCGGAGCGGCGAACGATCTCGCCAGCGCCCATGTCGCTGGGCATGGGCACCGGTTCCGCCTCGGGGTGGATCAACCTGGCTACTTGCGACTCCTCCGGTGCTTCGCCTCGATGCTTGGTCGTGCCGCCCTTCACCCTTCGGTGACCCGACGGGCGGCATCCTACGAATTCCACCCGCCATGGGTTTCAAGACCGCCCTCGGGGATCGAAAGCAGCCGAAGCCGATTCGGATCGGAGCCTTCATCCCGAATGCCTTCGGGGACGGAGCGGTCGTGTCCCCGAGGAGCACGTTCGCCCGCGTGTCGATCAACTGCTTCGGCGTCTCCATGCCTCGAACGCTGAAGGGCCGCCCGCAAGCAAGTCAACCGGTCGGACATCTCCTATTGTCCGGTAACGTTCGAGGATGTCCGATAGCGTAAAGCAGCCGAAGGAGCTCGTCGCCAACGGGGCGGAAGAACGCCCCCCGGGATGTCTCGGCAGGCCGTCCGGGCTCCTCGGCGCGTCGCTTCGCAGGCCAGCCTGAAGGCCGTGCCCGTGAGCCGCCGCCTGAAGTCCGGATCGTCGGCGAACGGCCTGAGTGGTTGGGGTGTTGTCCCGGACCCCGCCTTCGGAGATCGCCCGGCGGCGCCGTCAGCGCGCGAGGGCGACCTCGAAATCGGCCGGGTCCATGAGCTCGTAGTCGCCGCCCGCCACCTGAACGACCGTGACCCGGTACCGCGCACGGTTGCCGGTATCGGGCACGCCGATCCGCAGGAGCGTCCCGGTGGCCAGTTCGCCGGCGACGATCACCTCCCTCCGGGTCGGGGCTCCGCCGAAATGGACCAGCTCCAACCCGGGGGCCGACGGCTCGACCGAGTCGATGCCCGGACCCTCGAAGACCAGCATCGCCCCGGCGGCGCGCGCTCCGGCCGGCACCGCGACCCGGACCTCCAGCAGTCCCGGCCCCGTTGGCGCGGCGGGCTCGGTCGGACTGCCCGGCCGGCCCGTGTCGCAGCCCCAGACCGCTGCGGCAAGAGCCAGCGCCAGCACCGTGAGCCGCGGCCGCCGCGCCGCGCGGCGGCCCGCCGTTCGTTCGAGCTTCCGTGCCCGTCCCCGCCGGTTCCGTCCCCGCCGCCGGATCGCAAGCCCCGCGCCCAGCGGCGCGAGTCCGGCCGCCGGTCCGGACCCGCCGTCCGTCGAGGTCCCCGTTCCGCCGCAGCGCGCCGCGTCCCTCCGGCAGTGCGCGATCCATGCCAGCAGGTCGCCCAGGTCGTAGCTTCCGTTTGCATTGCCGAGACGGTCCAGCGCGTCGAGCCGGACGTCGTCCAGGACCCTCCCGTCGTACAGGGCGGCCGTGGCCGTCTCCGGGGTGACGCCCTCGAGGAGCGCCAGCGCCCCGGCCTCGGCATCGACGGCGGGCACCGCCGAGGGCGCGCGGTCGCCCGCGGTGCTCGCCGAGGCCGGGTCCTTGATCGTGCCCACCGCGATCCCGTCGCCGATCGTCGCGCCCTCCGCATTGCTCAGCACCACCCGGAAAGTCTCGTTCCCCTCGTCCTTGTTGTCCTTCACCGGGAATATGGGGATCGTGCGCTCCCGCTCGCCGGGAGCGAACCGGACATAGCCCGATATCGGCTCGAAGTCGGAGTAGCTCGCCGTCACCGTCTCGGCGTCCCATCTCACCCCTACCTCGTGGGCCGCCGCCGCGGACAGCGTCACCGGGAACTGCAACACGCCGGTTTCCGGCGCCTCCTGGTCGTCCCCGAGCGAGACCACCGGCAGCGCCGCCGCCGGGTCGTTGTCGGCGATGGACACGGTTGCCGACGACGGGGACCCGACCGTGTAGCCGTCGCCGGCCTTCACCGTCGCGGTCACCGAACCGTCCGCCTCGTCCGCGCTGTCGTCCGTCGTCGACAGCGTCAGCTTCGCGCTGCCGCTCGACGGTATCGTCACCGTCCGGCTGCCGGGGGTGACGCCGTAGTCGCCGCTCGCGGCCACCGTCACGCTCACGTCCAGCGAAGCCGCAGGCCGCGGGTTGGCCGTCAGCGTGAACGACGCGTCCCCGCCCTCGGTCGCCGAAGACGCATCCGCCGCGATCGTGACCTCCGGCAGCGGATCGTCGTCGTCGGTGATGGTCAGGGTATGAACTCTGGGGTTCGCCACCGCGTAGCCGGAACCCACAGTCAATGTGAGGACCACGGTCTCGCTCGCCTCGTCCGCGCTGTCGTCGGTCAGCACCACCGGAATGTCCACGCTGCCCGCCCCGGCGGACACCGCCGCCCTGCCCGACAGCGCCTTGTAGTCCGCGCCGGAGGCGGCCGTGCCGCCTACCGTGTAGTTGAGCGTGACGCCCGTTTGCGGCGCGGGCGAGAGGTTTACCGTCACGGTGCGCGTCCCGGCGCTTTCTGCCGCGCTCTGCGAGCCGGACGCGAACGACGCCCGCGGCAGCGGCGGATCGTCGTCGTCCAGAATGGACACGGTGGCCGACGACGGAGACCCGACCGTGTAGCCGTCGCCGGCCCCCACCGTCGCCGACACCGAGCCGTCCGCCTCGTCCCTGCTGTCGTCCGTCGTCGAAAGCGTCAGCTTCGCGCTGCCGCTCGACGGTATCGTCACCGTCCGCTTCCCGGCCGTGACGCCAAAATCGCCGCTCGTCGCCACCGTCACG
>VYDC01000029.1 GCA_009843585.1 Chloroflexota bacterium
GCCCTCGAAGGGGAACTGCGAGATCGTCCCGCCGCTCCACACCTGCAGGTCGCCCGCGATGGCGACGTGCACCAGCGCGTTTATGCCGAGGAGCGAGGCGAGCACGCCGACCACGGCGGCGAGGCCCGAGGGCAGGCCGATGCGGGTGACGTAGTGGGCGAGCAGGAACGCGGCGCCCGTCCCCGCCACGACGATCCACCAGGGGGGGCCGGCCGAGACGCCCGAGGCCGCCTCGCGCAGGCGCTCCGCCGCCTCCAGGGCGGCGGGGCGGTCGATGGGGGCGCCGCGCAGCACCGCCAGGTCGAGGCTCGCCGCCAGGCCGGTGTAGCCGGCGCGCTCGACCGCCGTGGCGAAGACGCGCAGCACGATGAACCAGGCGAGCGCCTCGGTGAGGAGGAAGAGCGCGGTCGCGCCGATCCTCTGCCAGCGGGGCGCGCCCCAGGCGGCGACCGCCGCGCCCAGCTGCCCGGCGCGTGCGCCGGCGCGCCGCTCGGCGCTCACGGCCGCCCCCGCCGGCCGCCCACGGTCGCGACCGGATCCGGCCGCTCCCGCGCCGCGGGGCGCGGATCCGGAAGCGCATCGCCGCCGCCGCGGGGCGGCGGCGGGACGGGCAGCGCGCTCGCCGAGGCCTCCGGGAGGCGCAGATCGCCGCTCTCCTCCAGCTCATGGAGATGCTCGTCGAGGGAGATCACGCGGATCGGACCGAGCTCCGCGCGGTGCTCCCACTCATCCGGCGACACCTTGAGGACGAGCACGTCGTGCCCCTCGGACCGCAGCCGCCTGAGCGCCGCGGCGAGCCCCTCGTCGAGCACGGCGCTCACGACGACGACGGTGGCGCCGGCCGGGAGCGCGCGCGAGCGCCCCGCCAGCTCGTCGGCGAGCCGCGAGGTCGTGAAGCCGGAGATCATCGCGAGCGCCTCGAGCACCCTGTTCAGCTGCTCGGGGGAGCGGCCGGCGCCGATCCGGATCGGACGGTCGGCGTCCGGGAAGGAGCCGTTCGCGACGAGCCCCAGGGCCGAGCGCCCCTCGAACGCCGCCACGGCCGCCGACGCCGCGACGGCGACGCCTCGCTCGAGCAGCCGGACGTTCGTGCCGAAGGTGTTCTCGGGGAGGGTGCTGATGTTGAGCGCCACCACCACGGCCCGCGTGCGCGACGGCTCGTAGACGCGCGAGACGAGCCGGGCGGCGCGCGCCGTCGCCTTCCAGTCCACGCGCTTCATCGGATCGCCGGGGAGATAGTCGCGCAGACCGACCACGCGCTCGGGATCCTGGAAGATCGGGTGCCCGCCGCGCTGCTCCCCGAAGGGCCGGGCGTGCACGAGATCGAGCGGGGGCAGGGGGACGGTCTGCGGGTAGACGACGAGCGCGCTGCGCCCCCCGACCTCGCGCTCGCGATCGAAGAAGCCGAAGAGGTCGCCGGAGCGCAGCCGGGTGGGGCCGATCCGGTAGTAGCCGCGCTCGACGGCGCGCAGGGAGAGCGGCCACGAGAGCCGCTCGTTCGGCGCCAGCGAGGTGTTCCGGTAGAGGACGACCGTCCGCGGCACGCCGGAGGGGTGCACGGAGGCGTCGGGGAACTCCATCGGCGTGGCGAAGCGCTCCTGCACCTCCAGCCACGGGACGGGAAGCAGCTTGCGGTTTGCGAGCGAGAGGCGGAGTCGCGTGCTCTCGCCCGCGAAGATGCGCGTGTGCTCGAGCCGGCGCTCGTAGTGCAGCTCCTCCAGCACGAGGCGCGACCACAGGCGCGAGACCCCGCTCGAGGCGAGCAGCAGCACGCCGAGCACGACGATGGCGTCCGCGTGGGCGAGGAGCCCGATGAGGACGAGGCCCCCCGAGGCGATGAGCCACGCCTCGGTGACGAGGGCGCGCACCGGCTCTAGCCCCGGCCCGGATCCGCGTCCGCGACGGGCACGGGGAGATCGCGGAGGATGTCGTCGAGCACGTCGTCGACCGATCCGCCGCGGAGCCGCGACTGCGAGGAGAGCAGGAGGCGGTGCGCCAGGACCGGATGCGTCAGCCTCTTGACGTCGTCCGGCCGGACGAAGTCGCGCCCCGCCAGCGCGGCGTAGGCGCGGGCGGACTCGAAGAGCGCAAGCGAGGCGCGGGGGCTCGCCCCGAGCTCGAACGCCTCGTGCTCGCGCGTGGCGCGGCAGATCGCGGTCACGTAGCGCGCGACGTCGTCCTCGACGTGAATCAGCGGCAGCTGCCCCGACAGCGCCTCCAGCTCCCCCGCGTCGAGCACGGGCGCCAGGGTGGCGAGCGGCGAGCGAGCGCGGAAGCGGCGCAGGATCTCGAGCTCCCCGTCGTCGTCCGGGTAGCCGACGCTCAGCCGGAGCAGGAAGCGATCGAGCTGCGCCTCCGGCAGCGGGAAGGTGCCCTCCAGCTCCACCGGGTTCTGCGTGGCCAGCACGACGAAGGGCTGCGGCAGCTCGCGCGTGTCGCCGTCGACGGTGACGGTGTGCTCCTGCATCGCCTCGAGCAGCGCCGATTGCGTCCGCGGCGTCGCGCGGTTGATCTCGTCCGCGAGGACGACGTTGGCGTGCAGCGGTCCGGGGCGGTACTCGAACTCGCCGCTCTTCTGCGAGTAGTAGTTGATGCCGACGATGTCGGAGGGCATCAGGTCCGGGGTGAACTGGATGCGGCTGAAGCTCGCGCCGAGCGAGCGCGCGACGGCGCGCGCGAGCGTCGTCTTCCCCGTCCCCGGCACGTCCTCTATGAGGACGTGGCCGCCGCTCAGGAGCGCGACCATCACGAGGGCGAGCGTCTCCTCGGCGCCGACGACGACGCGCGCCACGTTCTCGCGGACGATGCCGGCGGCGCGCGCTATGGCGGCGGCCGCCGCGGCGCCCTCGGCGCCGGCGGCTCCTGAGGCGGGCGTGCCC
>VYDC01000230.1 GCA_009843585.1 Chloroflexota bacterium
GGGCTCGGGCTCGGGCACCGCCGGCTCGGGGGCCGCCGGCCCGGGGGCGGCCTCCGCCGGACCGGGGTCGGCCGCGGCGGCCTCCTCCGCGGCGCCGGCGCCGGCCTCCTCGATGGTGACGATCACCTGCCCGACGCGGATCGTCTCGCCGCTCGCGACGCGCACCTCGCCGATGCGCCCGGCGGCGGGCGCGGGGACCTCGAGCGTCGCCTTCTCGGTCTCGACCTCGATGACGCCCTGCTCGACCTCGACGGCGTCGCCGGGAGCGACGAGCACGCGGAGGACGTCCGCCTCCTCGATGCCCTCGCCAAGCTCGGGCAGCGCGAATTCGATGGTCATCTCACCCCTTTGTCTTATCGGCCGGGCGCGCGGCGCGGCCGTGTGGGATTCTCCGCGATCGAGCGCTCGCGGGCATCCCTCCGCGCCTGCGGCGCGGGGGCGCGCGCGGCTAGAGACGCACCGGGTCGGGCTTCTCCGGGTCGACGCCGAGCTCGGCGATCGCCCGCTCGACGAGCTCGTGCGGCACGCGCCGCTGGCGCGCGAGGGCCGTGAGCGCCGAGACGACCACCCAGCGGTGATCGACCTCGAAGTGATCGCGCAGCGCCTCGCGGGTGTCGCTGCGGCCGAAGCCGTCCGTGCCGAGGGAGACGAGCGGACCCGGCACCCACTTCGCGATCGAGTCCGGCAGCTCCCTGACGTAGTCGGAGACCGCGACGACCACGCCCGGGCCGCTGAGGCAGCGCGTCACGTAGGGGACGCGCGGCTCCTCCGCGGGGTGCAGGACGTTCCAGCGCTCGGCCGCGGCGGCGTCGCGGCGGAGCTCCGAGTAGCTCGTGACCGACCAGACGTCGGCGGCGACGCCGTATTGCTCCTCGAGGATCCGCTGCGCCGTCACCACGTCCTTGTGCAGCGCGCCCGAGCCGAGCAGCCTCACCGCCGGCGCATCGGCATCGGCGAGGGAGGAGGCGCGGAAGAGGTACATCCCGCGAACGATCCCCTCCTCGACCTCGCTCCGGGGCTCCGGCATCGGCGGCTGCACGTAGTTCTCGTTGCCGACGGTGAGGTAGTAGAACTCCTCCCTCCCCTCGCCGTACATGCGGCGGATCCCGTCGCGCACGATGACGGCGATCTCGTAGGCGTAGGCCGGGTCGTAGGCGCGCACGGTCGGGACGACCGAGAAGAGGACGTGGCTGTGCCCGTCCTGGTGCTGCAGCCCCTCGCCGTTGAGCGTCGTGCGGCCGGCCGTGGCTCCGACGAGGAAGCCGCGCGCCCGCGCGTCCGCCGCCGCCCAGACCAGGTCGCCGACCCGCTGCGGGCCGAACATCGAGTAGTAGATGTAGAAGGGGATCATGCTGATGCCGTGCGTGGCGTAGGCGGTGGCCGCCGCCGTGAACGAAGCCATCGCGCCGGCCTCGGTGATCCCCTCCTCCAGGATCTGGCCGTCGTCGGACTCCTTGTAGTAGAGCAGGCTCTCGCGGTCGACCGGCTCGTAGAGCTGCCCGACGTGGGAGTAGATGCCGAACTGCCGGAAGAATGCCTCCATGCCGAAGGTCCGCGCCTCGTCCGGGACTATGGGCACCACGCGCGATCCGACGTCGGGGTCGCGCATGAGCTTCGAGAGAAGGCGCACGAGCGCCATCGTGGTGGAGGCGGTGCGGTCGCCGGTCCCCTCCAGGAACTCGTCGAAGAAGCCCGCGTCGGTGATCTCGAGACTCGCCACCGCGGCGCGGCGCTGCGGCAGGGAGCCGCCCAGCGCGCGGCGGCGCTCCGTCAGGTAGCGCGACTCCTCCGAGTCCTCGGGGAAGCGGTAGAGGGGCGCGTTCGCCACCTGGTCGTCGGAGAGGGGCACGTCGAAGCGGTCGCGGAACTGGAGCAGCTCCTCGGCGTTGAGCTTCTTCTGCTGGTGCGTGACGTTGCGGCCCTCGCCGGCCTCGCCGAGCCCGTAGCCCTTGATGGTGCGGGCCAGGATCACCGTCGGCGAGCCGGTGTGCTCGACCGCGGCCCTGTAGGCGGCGTAGACCTTCTCCGGGTCGTGGCCGCCGAGGGTCATCCGCCACAGCTCCTCGTCGGAGAGGTGCTCCACCATCGCGAGCAGGCGCGGGTCCGTCCCCCAGAAGTGCTCGCGGACGTAGGCGCCGCCGGCGACGACGTACTTCTGGTACTCGCCGTCGATGACCTCGCGCATCCGCCTGGCCAGAAGGCCCTCGTGATCGCGCTCGAGCAGCGCATCCCAGTCCCGACCCCAGAGCACCTTGATCACGTTCCAGCCGGCGCCCCGGAAGATCGCCTCGAGCTCCTGCACGATGCTCCCGTTGCCGCGCACCGGCCCGTCGAGGCGCTGCAGGTTGCAGTTGACGACGAAGACCAGGTTGTCGAGCTTCTCGCGCGAGGGCATCGAGATCGCGGCCAGCGCCTCCGGCTCGTCGAACTCGCCGTCGCCGACGAAGGCCCAGACCCGCCGCCCCGTCTCCTGGCGCAGGCCCCGGTCGTCGAGGTAGCGCAGGAAGCGCGCCTGGTACGCCGCGAGCAGCGGGCCGAGGCCCATCGAGACGGTCGGGAACTGCCAGAACTCGGGCATCAGCCAGGGGTGGGGATAGGAGGAGAGGCCGCCCCCCTCGGAGAGCTCCCGGCGGAAGTTGTGCAGCTGTTCCGCCGAGAGGCGGCCCTCGACGTACGCGCGGGCGTACATCCCGGGCGAGGCGTGCCCCTGGAAGTAGACGAGGTCGGCCCCCGCCGGGTGGTCGGGGCCCCGGAAGAAGTGCTGGAAGCCGACCTCGTAGAGGGTGGCCGCCGAGGCGTAGGTCGAGATGTGGCCGCCGATCCCGTCCGAGGCGGCGTTCGCCTCCACGACCATCGCCATCGCGTTCCAGCGCACCACGCTCTTGATGCGCCGCTCGATCGCGCCGTTGCCCGGGTAGTCGGGCTGGCGGCTGGGCGGGATCGTGTTCACGTAGGGCGTCTGCGAGGTGACCGGCAGCTGGGCTCCGAGCCGCTGCGCCTCGATCTGCAGGTCGCGGAGGAGCGCCGAGACGCGCTCGGCGCCGCGCGCGTGGTGGACGTCGCGCAGCGACTCCAGCCAGTCGCGGGTCTCGAGCTCCTCGATCGCCCGCTCCAGCTCCCGGTCCTCCGGGGGCGCGGCGCCGGGCTCGGCGCCGTTCGAGTCGGAGGCCGCGCGCGACCCCGCCCCGGTGGCCGAGGCGCGAAGCTCCGCCGCGCTCCTGTCCACAGTCGCCATCGCCTCACCCGTCCCGCGCGGCATCGATGACGCACGCCGGCGCGCACCGTGGAGACCGTCCCCCGCCGCGAGGCGGCACAGGCCGCCGGGGAAGAACACTGTACCCCACCCGCCGCGCCCGTGAGGTACGCGACCGGCGTGGCGACCCCCGTCCTCCTCGAGCGCCTCGGCGCCCGCGCCTACGCCGACGCCGCGGCGTGGATGCGCGAGGCGCACGCCGCGCTCGCCTCCGGCCGCGGCCCCGAGCGGCTCGCGCTCCTCGAGCACGCCCCCGTCTACACCGTCGGGGCGCGCGGCGACGGCCTCGAGCACCTGCTGGTGAGCGTCGACAAGCTCTCCGCGCGGGGGGCGGAGCTGGAGCGGGTCGATCGCGGCGGCGACATCACCTTCCACGGGCCCGGCCAGCTCGTCGCCTACCCCGTGCTCGACCTCCGGCGCCGCGGCCTGCGCGCCGGGGACTACGTGCGCGCGCTGGAGGCGACGGTGATCGGCGCCCTTGCCCGCTGGGGCGTCGCCGCCGACCGCCTCCCCGGCCGGCCCGGCGTCTGGACGGCCCACGGCCGGCGCGACGGCGCCGCCGAGAAGATCGCCGCCGTCGGCGTCCGCATCCGGCGGGGCGTCTCCACGCACGGGCTCGCCCTCAACGTTTCGACCGACCTCGGCTGGTTCGACGCGATCGTTCCCTGCGGGCTGGGGGACGCCGGCGTGACCTCCCTCGAGCGCGCGCTGGGCCGGGCCGTTCCTGTGGCCGAGGCGGAGGCCGCGCTCGCCGCAGCCTTCGCGCGGGAGTTCGACGCGGAGCTCCTGCCCGCGGCCGCCGGCGAGGGGGCGAGGCCGTTCCCCGCGGGGGCGGCGGGACCGTGACCGGCCTCTCGACGGGCCGCCGACCCGCCCTCCGCGAGCGCAAGCCGCCGTGGTTCCGCGCGCGGTTCCCCTCCGGGGAGCGCTTCGAGGAGATCCGCCTCCTGCTGCGGGACCGCTCGCTCCACACCGTCTGCGAGGAGGCGCGCTGTCCGAACATCGGCGAGTGCTTCAACTCGGGGACCGCGACCTTCATGATCCTCGGCGACGTCTGCACGCGCGCCTGCGGGTTCTGCGCCGTCACCTCCGGCCGCCCGGGCGCCATCGACCAGCTCGAGCCGCTGCGCCTCGCGCAGTCGGTGGCGACGCTGGGCCTCGACTACGCGGTGATCACCTCCGTGAACCGCGACGACGTCACGGACGGCGGGGCGCCCGTCTTTGCCGCCTGCATCCGGGCGATCCGCCACCGCCGCCCCGACTGCGAGGTCGAGGTCCTGATCCCGGACTTCGAGGGGAACCATGAGGCGCTCCAGACGGTGGTCGAGGCCGGGCCCGCCGTCCTCAACCACAACACCGAGACGGTCGCCGAGCTCTACCCGCGCGTGCGGCCGAAGGGGCGCTACGACCGCTCGCTCGAGCTCTTGCGCCGCGTCAAGGAGATCGACCCGCAGATGCTGACCAAGTCGGGGCTGATGGTCGGCCTGGGCGAGAGCGTGGAGCAGCTCCACCGCACCTTCGGGGATCTGCGCGAGCAGGGCTGCGACCTGCTCACGGTGGGGCAGTACCTGCGCCCGACGCCCAGGCACCTCCCGGTCGCGCGCTACTGGCACCCGGAGGAGTTCCAGGCGCTCCGCGAGCACGCGCTCTCCCTCGGCTTCGCCCACGTGGAGGCGGGGCCGCTCGTGCGCAGCTCCTACCACGCCGCAGAGCAGGCGGCGGCCGCGCGGGCGAGGCGCGAGTCGGCCTCGGCCGCCCGGGAGGGCGCCACACCGCTCACGGCGTGAGGGGCGCGCCTGAGCGCCCCCGTCCCGCCCGGCCCGGCGGGGTGTCTAGCGCCCGGTGAAGCGGGGCGGCCGCCGCTCGAGGAAGGCGCGCTTCGCCTCCGCCGAGTCCTCCGTGCGCTGCAGGATCTCCGTGCGCGTCTGCTCGTAGAGGTAGCCGGCCTTGAGGTCCATCCACTCGATCTGGTTGAGCGTCTCCTTGGCGAGGCGGATGCCCCCGGGCATCTTCCGGGCGACGACGCGCGCCTCGGAGAGCGCCGCCTCGACGAGCTCGCCGGGCGGCACCACGGCGTGCACCGCCCCGAGGCGGTGCGCCTCCTCGGCGCTCGCCCGCTCGGCGGTGTAGTGCATCCGCCTCGTCACCCCCTGCGGGAAGAGGCGCTGCAGATGGCGGGCGCCGCCGAGCAGCCCGACGTCGATCTCCGGAAGCCCGAAGCTCGCGCGCGTCGACGCCACCAGGTAGTCGCACGAGGCGGCGATGGCGAGGCCGGCGCCCAGCGCCGGGCCGTTGATGGCCCCGATCACGGGGACCGCGCTCTCGTAGATGGCGTTGAAGGTCTCGCGCGCGCGGCGGTAGTGCGCGCCGGGGCTCGCCTGCGTCTCGCCCTCGGGGAGCCGGCTGCGCACGTCGACGCCGGCGCAGAAGGCGCGCTCCCCCTCGGCGGTCAGCACGCAGACCCGGATCTCGGGGCGCGCGAGGTAGGAGTCGAATGTTGCCGTTATGTCCAGGAACGCGGCGGGCGTGAGCGCGTTCACCGGCGGGAAGTCGCGCGTGACGAGGGCGATCTCCCCGTCGACGATCTCCTCGCGGACCTCCGGCATCGCCGCCCGCCTTCCCGCCCCGGCGCCCGCCGCGCTAGAGCGAGATCACGTGGTCCGGCGGGTTGCCGGCGAGCGCCTGGTAGAGATCGGGGAAGCAGCCGACGTGGACCCCGTCGACGGTCCCCTCGGCCACGCTCTTCTCCGGCCACGTGCCGCCGGTGGCGAGGCCGCGCTCGAGCGCGCACCCGTCGCACATCATCAGCAGGATGTTCTTCTCGGCGGCCTGCTTCGCCAGGCGCTCGCCCATCGGATCTCCCCGGCGCAGGATGAAGGTGTTGTCGTCGAAGAACATCATCCCGACGACCTCGACCCCGTGCCCGTCCGCCTCCAGCTGCGGGAGGATCATCTGCCCGAGCTTGTAGCTCGCGGTGTGCCCCGACGTGCTGAAGACGTATGCGACCTTCACGATGCGACCCCTTTCATGCGCCCCGCCGCGCATCTCGGCGCGGCGATGCCACTTCCTGCGAACACAGTCACGAGCCGGTCCCTGCTGAAGCCGCGCCGCCTAGCGGGCAGCGGGGCGGAACTTCGGGAGGGTGACCTCCGAGGTCACGTCGTCGAAGTGGATCTCGACCGGCATCTCGATCTCCACCTCGTCCGGCGGGATCCCCTCGACGTTCGACGTCAGGATCGGACCCTCGTCGAGCCGGATCAGGGCGAAGACGTACGGGACCCTCTCCTGCTGGAAGACCGGGTTCACGGCGCGGTGCACGACGGTGAAGGCGTGCACGCGCCCGCGGCCCGACACCTCCTCCCACTCGAGGTCCGCCGAGTAGCAGTGCGGGCAGAACTCCCGCGGGTAGTGTATGAGGTGGCCCGTGGTGCGGCAGCGCTGCACGAGCAGGCGGTGCTCCCGGAGACCGTCCCAGAAGGGCCGGGTGATCACGCCCGGCACGGGGACCGGGAACAGGTATTCCTCGCTCACGCGGAGCAGCCTCCGTCCCCCTGCGCATCGCCCGCCGGCGATGCCGTCTGCCTCTTCATCGGTCTACGAGGGGTCCTTCCCGAGGACCAGCGAGCACATCTCGCTCAGGAAGCCCCCTCAGCCGTTGACGAAGCAGTAGTCGAGCTTCTCGACCTGCCGCTCGCCGGCCCGGCCCTGCATCTGCAGCACCGACTCCGTGACGTGCGACATCCCGCCGGCCACCATCGGCTGCCCGTAGGAGAGCTGGCCGCCGTGCGTGTTGACCGGCAGCTCGCCCCTGTAGGTGATGTCGGTGCTCTCGACGAAGGCGCCGGCCTCGCCCTTCGGCACGAAGCCGGCGTCCTCGAGCGAGATGAGCACGGTGATGGTGTAGCAGTCGTAGAGCGAGACCATGTCCATGTCCCGCGGCCCCAGGCCCGCCATCTCGAAGGCGCGGCGCGCCGAGATCGCGACCGGCGAGGTCGTCAGGGACGACGCCCCGCCGAGCGTGTAGTGATCGACCGCCATCCCCGAGCCCAGGAGATAGACCGGCTCCTGCGGCCCCGACCGGGCGCGGGAGGCGGAGGTCATCAGCACCGCCTCGGCCCCCCCGGTGGGCATCACGCACTCGAGCAGCCGCAGCGGCGTGGAGATCATCCGCGAGGTGACGACGTCCTCGACGGTCAGGGGGATGCCCCGGAAGATCGCGTCGGGGTGGCCGTGGGCGTTCTCGCGCTGCTGCACCGCCACGGCGGCGCGCTGCTCGTCGGTGAGTCCGTACTCGTGCGCGTAGCGGTTCGCGATCATCGCGTACCAGCCCGTCGCCCCCGAGGCCGGGCCGAACGGGGCGTCGAACTGCTCGCGGAGGCGGCTCCCGCCGTCGGCCGGCATGTCGCCGCCGGGCGCGAGTCCGCCGATCACCACCAGGACGTTCTTCGCGAGCCCCGCGTCGAGGGCCATCGCGGCGAGGGTGACGGAGGTCGTCCCGGTCGCCCCCTCCATCACGACGCCGTGCGACCAGGTGGGCCGGAGCCCCAGATACTCGGCGAGCGCCGTCGGGGTCTCGCCGGGCATCTGCGTGATCAGCCCGTCGATGTCCACGCGCCGGAGGCCGGCGTCGCGCACTGCCTTGATCCCGGCCTCGGCGGCGACGCCGATGCCCGAGCGGTGCGGCATCCGCCGCTCCGGCTTCACCGATCCGACGCCGATGATCGCCGCCGTGCCGCGCAGGCCCATCGCGCGCTCCCACCAGGAGCCGCCGCAGGCGGTCCCGCCGGAATCCTCGCCGTGGCCGGCCGCCGCTGTCAAGGAGCGGGGAGGACCCCCCGCAGAGCCGCGAGCCCGCCCGGTGGCAGCGCCCGTGCGGAGGCGCTACGGTGCGGGCGGCTCGAACCGGGCGGGAGACGCTCATGCGGGGCTACGTGGACTTCCGGTGGGGGCAGGCGCACTACCGCGCCTCAGGCGAGAGCGGGCCCGCGCTCGTCCTGCTGCACGAGTCGCCGCAGTCCTCGGACATCCTCAAGTGGACGCTCCCCCACCTCGGCCGGCACCTGCGCGCGTACGCCTTCGACACGCCGGGCTACGGTCTCTCGGACCCGCCGCCCGAGGCGCAGGAGATTCCCGTCTACGCGGAGGCGCTGCTTGAGGCCATCGACGCGCTCGGCCTCGACCGGTTCGCCCTCTTCGGCTCGCACACGGGGGCGTCGATCGCCCTGCGCATCGCGCTCGAGGCGCCGGATCGCGTCTCGCACCTGATCTTCCAGGGGCTCCCGGCCTACTCCCCCGAGAAGCGGCGGGCGCGGCTCGAGTCGTGGGCGCCCCCGCTCGAGCTGGCCGCGGACGGCTCGCACTTCCAGTACGCGTGGGACCGGTTCCGCCGCATCTGGTGGGGCGAGCCCTCGCTCGAGCTGCTGACGCTCGCCGTCGTCAACATGGTCGGCAACCACGAGCGCTACCACTGGGCCTACAACGCGGCCTTCCGCTACGACCCGGTCCCCGACCTGCCGAAGCTCGGATGCCCCGCGCTCTTCCTCACCCCGGAGCACGACCTGCTCGCCGAGGAGGATCAGCGAGCCTCAGAGCTCGTCCCGGACGGCCGCCTCGTGCTCGTGGAGGGTGTCGGCGGCCAGCTCTACGCGCGCGAGCCCGAGCGCTTCGCGCGCGACGTGGTCGCCTTCGTCACGGCGTAGCCGGCGGCGGCCCGCAGCCGCCCGGGCGCTATCGGAGTGGCGAGAAGTCGGTCGGCTGCAGGAAGTCCGAGCGCGTGCGCACGGTGAGCGGGCCGTCCTTCTCCGACTCCCTCACCGCCTCCGCCCACTCCGGGTCGGTGCGGAACGCCGCGAAGCGGGTCGAGCGATCCGCCAGATCTTCGAACTGCAGCATGTAGACGAGTTGGTTCGTCCAGCCGCCGTGCGCGTACGTCCAGAAGCCGACCGGCGTGATGCCGTGCCTCTCCCAGATCGCCAGCGTCTTGTCCCGGAAGCGCGCCTGCAGCGCACGCATCTTCCCCGGCACAGCCTCATACGTACGGAGTTCGTAGATCACCGCGCGGACGCCCCCTTCACCCCAGGCTCACCGTGAGCCGGGGGGAGTGTAGCGCACGCCCGCGGGACGTCGGGCTATAGTCGCCCCGGGCGGGCGAGGAGGAGCGCGATCGCGTCGACACGCCGGGGCTTCGTCGACACGCCGGAGGGACAGCTCCACTACTACGAGGCGGGCTCCCCCGCGCTCCCGCCCCTGATCCTGCTGCACTCGACGCCGAACCCGCGGCTCTTCCATGCCGTGCTCCCGCTGCTCGCGGGCGGCCTGCACGCGATCGCGATGGACACGCCGGGATACGGCGACTCGGCGAGGCCGCCCGTCCCCTACGACGGGGTGGCGGGATACGCCGCTCGCATCCCGCAGCTGCTCGACGGGCTCGGCATCGAGCGCGCCCACCTCCTGGGGCACATGACGGGGGCGGTGATCGCCGCCGAGGCCGCCGCCGCCTTCCCCGGCCGGGTCGAGAGGCTCGCCCTGGTCGAGTTCCTGGACTGGGCCGGCGCGCGGGCCCAGAGCCAGGAGCACCACGTGCGCGTCCCCTACCGGCCGCCCGCACCCGACGGCGGCCACCTCGTCGCGCTGTGGGAGCGCTACCACGACATGCTCGATCGCGTCCCGCCCGACGAGGCGCAGCGCCGCTTCCTCTCGGTCTTCCAGGGCGAGTACGGCACCGGCACGCCCGGGGACTCCCCGTCGAGCGGCGGCTTCGGACGGAGCGAGAGCACCGCCTCCTCCGGGCCCGGCGTCGACGCCTACGGCCCCGCGGGCTGGCCGGCGGCGGCGCCCTCAGCCATCGAGCGATACCCGACCTGGGAGCGCCTGCCCGCGATACGCGCGCGGACGCTCGTGCTCTGCGGCGACGCCGGCCGGCTCCGGTCGGGCGCCGATCCCCTCGCCGACCAGGCGCGCGTGGTGGAGGCGATACCCGATGCGCGCGCCGGCATCCTGCACGGCGTCGACCACTCCGCCCCCTTCCTCGCGCCCGACCTCTACGCCCACGCGCTCCTCGACTTCTTCCTCGACGCCGGCGCGCCGGAGGCCGGCGGGGACGGCGGCTCGCCCGACGGGGGATCGTGACCGCCCGCCCGCGCGGCGCCGGCGGGCGCGCGAAGACCGTGGTCGTCTTCGGCTCGACGGGCCGGCAGGGACGCGCCGTCTCGGGGGCGTTGCTCGCCGGCGGGTGGCGCGTGCGGGGGCTGACCCGCGATGCGGGCTCGGCGCGCGCGGGGGAGCTCGCCCGGGCCGGCGCCGAGATGGTCCCCGCCCCCGGCACCGCCGCCTCCCTCGAGGCGGCGATGCGCGGCGCCTACGGCGTCTTCCTGATGCAGCCGTCCGGCATCGACCCCGGGGAGGAGCTGCGGGCGGTGCGCGCGGCCGCCGGGGCCGCCTCGGCCGCCGGCGTGCGTCACCTGGTCTACTCCTCCTCGGCGGGGGCGGCGCGCAGCGGCAGCGGCGTCGCGAACTACGAGGTGAAGTGGCGCGCCGCGCTGACCCTCGCCGAGGCCGGCCTCCCGCACACCGTCCTCCGGCCGGTGACCTTCATGGAGAACTACCTGCTCCGCCGCGCCCGCATCGAGGCGGGCGTGCTGGAGGGCCCCTTCGCCCCCGGCATGCGGCAGCAGCTCGTCGCCGTGCGCGACATCGGCACCGTCTCGGCCGAGCTCTTCGCGCGCCCCGAGGAGAGCAGGGGAGCCACCCTCGATCTGGCGGGGGAGGAACTCCCGCTCGAGGCCGTCGCGGGCGTCTTCGCCCGCGCGCTCGGGCGGACGGTCCGCTACGCTCGGCGCGCCGACGACACCGTCGGCGACCGGGACCCGGAGCAGATGCGGGCGCTCCTTCGCTGGCGCGAGCGCGAGGGGCACCGGGTCGACGTGCCGGCGCTCCGGGCCCGCATGGATGGCTGGGGCGTGTCGCTGACCACGCTCGGGGAGTGGATCCGCCTCTGCTGGCCCCGCCCCGCCGGCCGGGCGGGCGGAGGGGCGCCGCGGGGCGGAGCCCCGGCCCGCGGGCCCGCCCGCCCCGGGAGGCCAGGGGGCCCGCCCCCGGCCCCGGCCGTGGGCCTGGGAGCGCGTGGTCGCGGCGCTCGAGCCGCGCGGCGTGGCGACCGTGGTCGTGGATCGCCGCCGCGCGGAGGCGCCCGACCAGCGCGTGATCGGCGACCTGCACGAGAACGCGCGGCTCGTGCGCGCGGCGCTCGACGCAACGCCCGGCCCCCTCGTGCTCGTCGGCCACTCGGCCGGCGGCCCGATCATCACGGAGGCCGCGGCGGGGCACCCGCGCGTCCGGCGCCTCGTCTACCTCTGCGCCTCGATGCCCGACGAGGAGGGCGTCGACCCGGTGCTCCACCGCGAGCCGGCCTACCAGGCCGCGCTCCGGCCGCAGCCCGACGGGACCACGACCATCGCTCCCGACGACGCGCGCGCGGCCTTCTACGCGGACTGCTCGGAGGAGGACGCGGCGTGGGCCGTCGCGCAGCTCACGCCGCAGGAGCGCCCCCCGGGGCCGCGTCAGCGGCCGGCCGGCGTCGCATGGCGCGACATCCCGGCGCTCTTCGTCGTGTGCGGGCGCGACCGCACGATCCGGCCGGACGCGCAGCGCGAGAACTCGCGCCAGGCCGAGTCGGTCGTGGAGTGGCCCGTCGGGCACTCTCCGTTCCTCAACCGGCCGGAGCTGGTCGCCGATCTCCTCGAGCGGCTCGCGCGCGAGGCCGGCGCGCCGCGTGACGGCGTCGCGGCACCGGGGTAGGCTCGTGCCGGCGGGCCGGCCGCCGGCACGCAGAAGGGGGCGCGGATGCAGGATCTCAGGTACGCGCGTGCGTCGAGCGTCGCGGAGGCCGCGCGGCTACTCGCGGACGGCGGGCCGACGGCCCGCGTCCTCGCGGGAGGCACGGACGTGATCGTCCAGGCGCGCGAGCGCACGCGCCAGATCACGCTCTTCGTCGACATCAAGGGCATCCCGGAGGCGGTCGACCTCCGAGCCGCGAACGGCGAGGGGCTCACCCTGGGCGCGGCGACCCCCTGCCACCAGATCTACGGCGACGCCGCCGTCACGAGCTCCTACCCCGCCCTGATCGACGCCGCCTCCCTCATCGGCGGGACCGCGATCCAGGGCCGCGCGAGCTTCGGCGGCAACCTCTGCAACTCCTCGCCGGCCGCCGACGGCGTGCCGCCCCTGATCGCGCTCGGCGCCAGCGCCCTGATCGCCGGGCCGGGAGGCGAGCGCCGCGTGCCCGTCGCCCGCTTCACGACGGGCCCGGGCCAGAACGTGCTGGAGGAGGGCGAGTTCGTGGTCGCCCTGGAGGTGCCGGCTCCGGCGCCGGCGAGCGGCGCGCGCTTCCTCCGGTTCATCCCCCGCAACGAGATGGACATCGCCGTCGTCAACGTCGCCTCCTCCCTGCGCTTCGATGGCGGCGAGGTCGTCGAGGCGTGCGTCGTGGTCGGCGCCGCCGCGCCGACCGCGCTCGTCGTGGAGGCGGCGGGGGAGGCGCTCGTCGGGAGCCCTCTCTCGGAGGAGAGCATCGCCGCCGCCGCCGCCGCCGCGCGAGACGCGGTGCGGCCCATCGACGACATGCGCGGCTCCATCAGGCAGAGACGGCACCTGGCCGGCGTCCTGACGGAGCGCACGCTGAGGGACGCGGCGCGCCGCGCCCGGGGCGAGGAGGTCGTGAGCCACCCATGAGCAGCCGCATCATCATCTCAACCGAGATCAACGGCGAGCCCGCCGAGTTCCTCTCAGACGAGCGCGACTCGCTGCTCGAGGCGCTGCGGGATCGGCTCGGCCTGATGGGGACCAAGGAGGGATGCAACAACGGGAACTGCGGCGCGTGCGCCGTGCTGCTCGACGGCCGCCTCGTCAACGCCTGCCTGGTGATGGCCGCGGAGGTGGAGGGCTCGCAGGTGACCACCGTCGAGGGGCTCGCGGAGCAGGATCGGCTGATCCCGGTGCAGGAGACCTTCCTGGAGCGCGGCGCGCTGCAGTGCGGCATCTGCACGCCGGGCTTCCTGGTCGCGGCGCACGCCCTCCTTCAGGAGCATCCGCGCCCCACCGAGGAGCAGGTGCGCTACTGGCTCGCCGGCAACCTCTGCCGCTGCACCGGCTACGATAAAATCATCACCGCCGTACTGGACGCCGCCGAGAGGGCCGACGCCCCCTCGGGCTAGAGGTGAGCGAGCGGGCGCCGCGAGCGGCGCCCTCCCCACGGAAGGATCTGTCATGGTCGCCCCCGCCAAGAAGCCATACCGCGTGGTCGGCAGCCGCCCGGTCCGTCCGGACGGCACCGACAAGGTGACCGGGCGCGCCAACTACGGGGCCGACATCCGGCTCCCGGGCATGCTCTACGGGCGCGTGCTGCGCAGCCCCCACGCCCACGCGCGCATCGTGCGCATCGACGCCGCGAAGGCACTCGCCCTTCCCGGGGTGAAGGCCGTCATCACGCAGGCCGACTTCCCGGCCGCCGAGGACGCGATCACCGACCTGGGTGAGACGGCGTCGAACCTGAAGTGGCTCGTCGACAACGTGCTCGCCTCCGACCGCGCGCTCTATCACGGGCACGCGGTCGCCGCCCTCGCCGCGACCGACCCGCACGTCGCGGAGGACGCGCTCGCGCTCATAGAGGTCGAGTACGAGGAGCTGCCGCCGGTGCTCTCCGTCCACGAGGCGATGGCCGAGGGCGCGCCCCGCGTCCACCCCAACATGCACACGGTGGAGATGCTGGCGCGCTTCAGCCCCGGCCCGCGCAGCGAGCACGACATCCCGAACGCCGCGAGCCACCTGCGGCTGGAGATCGGCGACCTCGATCAGGGCTTCGCCGAGGCCGAGGTCGTGATCGAGCGCGAGTACGAGACGGGCACCGCCCACCAGGGCTACATCGAGCCGCACAACGGGACGGCGCTCTGGAACGAGAGCGGGGAGCTCACCGTCTGGCTCTCGACCCAGGGGCCCTTCATGATGCGCGACCAGCTCGCCCGCGTGCTGAAGCTCCCCGTCTCGAAGATCCGCGTCATCCCGATGGAGATCGGGGGCGGCTTCGGCGGGAAGATCCCGGTCTACATGGAGCCGATGGCGGCCGTGCTCTCGAAGAAGACGGGGCGCCCGGTGAAGATGATCATGCAGCGCGACGAGGTGCTGTTCGGCACCGGCCCGACATCGGCCACGTACGTCCGCGTGAAGCTCGGCGCCAAGCGCGACGGGACGCTCACCGCCGCCGAGGCCTACCTCGCCTACGAGGCCGGCGCCTATCCCGGCTCGCCCGTCGGCGCCGGCGGGATGTGCATGTTCTCCCCGTACAGCGTCCCCAACCAGCGCGCCGACTGCTACGACGTCATCGTCAACAAGCCCAAGGTCTCCGCCTACCGCGCGCCGGGCGCCCCGGCCGGCTCCTTCGCCATGGAGTCGACCCTGGACGAGCTCGCCGAGCAGCTCGACATCGACCCGCTCGAGCTCCGGCAGCGAAACGCCGCCGTCGACGGCACCCGGCGCATCGACGGCGCCGCCTTCCAGTCGATCGGCAACGAGGCCGTGATGCGGGCCGCTGCCGAGAGCCCGCACTGGAACTCGGAGCTGCAGGGCGAGAACCGCGGGCGCGGCATCGCCATGGGCTACTGGGGCAACGGCGGGCTCGAGTCCTCGGCCTACGCCACCGTCAACCGCGACGGCACCGTCGGCCTCGTGCTGGGGTCGGTCGACATCGGCGGGCAGCGCGCGGCGCTCGCGATGCAGATCGCCGAGACGCTCGGCATCGACTACGAGCAGGTGAAGCCCATCGTCGTCGACACCGACTCCATCGGCTTCACCGCCGTCACCGGCGGCAGCCGCACGACCTTCGCGACCGGCTGGGCCGTGCACGAGGCCGGGCTCGAGATCCGGCGCGAGCTCGAGGCGCGCGCCGCGCGCATCTGGGAGGTCGACGCGTCGCTCGTGCACTACGACGACGACGGCGTGATCCGGGGCCCCGAGGACCGATCGTTCACCTTCCGCGAGATCGCGGGGCAGCTGCACCGCACCGGCGGCACGGTGCAGGGGAAGGCCGACGTCATGCCGGAGGGCACCGGGCCGGCGTTCGCCTGCCACATCGTCGACGTCGAGGTCGATCCCGACACCGCCAAGGTGGAGGTGCTGCGCTACACGGCGATCCAGGACGTCGGCACCGCGATCCACCCCGACTACGTCGAGGGGCAGATCCAGGGCGGGGCCGTGCAGGGCATCGGGATGGCGCTCACGGAGGAGTACGTCTACGACGACCAGGGCCGCCTGCGCAACGCGAGCCTGCTCGACTACCGCATGCCGACGACGCTCGACGTGCCGCAGATCGACACCATCCTGGTGGAGGAGCCGAACCCCGGCCACCCGTACGGCGTGCGCGGGGTCGGCGAGGTGCCGATCGTGCCGCCGCTGGCGGCGGTCGCGAACGCCATCCACCAGGCGACCGGCGTGAGGACGCGGCGCCTGCCCGCCTCGCCGCGCGTGCTGCTCGAGGAGCTGCTGCCCGAGGAGTAGGAGCGCCGGGAGGGGCCCGGGGGACGGGAGCTTCGATGGCGACCGTCTTCATACCCGCCTCGCTGCGCCGGCTCTGCGGCGACCGCCACTCGGTCGAGGTCGAGGGCGCGACGCTCCGGCAGGTGATCGAGAACCTCGACCCCGAGTGCCCGGGCATCCACGCGCTGATCGTCGAGGAGGGCATGCTGCGCCCCGGCATCCAGCTCGCCGTGAACGGCTCCACCGCCGCGACCGGCCTGCTCCGCGAGGTCCCCGCGGACGCCGAGGTCCAGATCCTCCCGGCGATGTCCGGCGGGGCCGGCGAGGCCCCCGGGCGGGGGGCGCCCCCGCGGTAGGGCAGCGCCGCGGACCGCGCGGCCGCGGCCGCGAGGCGCCGAGCTACTCGCCCGGGGGGAGCCACCTCAGGTCGGGCCGCCGCGCCGCCGGCGCCGCGGAGAGTCGGCCGATGGGCGCGCCGCACGGCGCCGAGCGCCCGAGATCCGGGTCGCTCGCCGCCTCCGCCGCGATCGCGAGCATCGCGCCGGCGAAGGCCTCCACCGCCTCCCGGGGCTCCGTCTCCGTCGGCTCGATCATCAGCGCCTCCTCCACGATCAGGGGGAAGTAGACGGTCGGCGGGTGGAAGCCGTGGTCGATGAGGCGCTTCGCGATGTCGTAGGTGCGGACGCCGTGCTCGCGGCGCTGCCTGGTGCCCGCCAGCACCACCTCGTGCAGCACCCGGCCCCGGTCGTAGGGGAGGTCGTAGGCGTCGACGAGCAGCGCGCGCAGGTAGTTCGCGTTCAGCACGGCGTGCTCGGAGACGGCGCGCAGGCCGTCCAGCCCCATCGAGCGGAGGTAGGCGTAGGCCCGGACCAGCACGCCGTAGGAGCCGTGGAACTGCTGCAGGCGCCCGATCGAGCGCTCCGGCCGCCCGAGGCGGAGGCCGCCCTCGTCGGAGACGACCACCGGGGCGGGGAGGTACGGGGCGAGCTCCGCCCCGCAGAGCACGGGGCCCGCGCCGGGGCCCCCGCCGCCGTGCGGGGTCGAGAAGCTCTTGTGCAGGTTGACGTGGGCGACGTCGAAACCGAGATCGCCGAAGCGCGCCCGACCCAGGATCGCGTTCAGGTTCGCGCCGTCGGCGTAGAGGTAGGCGCCGACTGCGTGCACCCGCGCCGCCACCTCGTCGATGCCCCGCTCCCAGAGGCCGAGGGTGTTCGGCATCGTCACCATCGCGGCGGCGACGCTCTCGTCGAGCTCGCGCTCGAGGGCCTCGCCATCCATGGAGCCGTCCGAGGCGGTCGGGATCTGCGTCACGGTGAAGCCCGCCATCGCCGCCGTCGCCGGGTTCGTGCCGTGGGCGCTGTCGGGCACCAGCACGCGGCGTCTCCGGCCGAGCTCGCCGCGGTCGTCGAGCGCCCGCTTCACCATCAGCACGCCCGCGAGCTCGCCCTGCGCGCCGGCCGCCGGCGCCAGGCTCGACGCGGCGAAGCCGGTGAGCGAGCAGAGCGCCTCCTGCAGCTCGTGCCCGACGCGCAGGATCCCCTGCACACGCTCCTCCGCCTCCAGCGGGTGGGCGTCCGCGAGCCCGGGCAGCGCGGCCATGAGGTCGTCGACCTTCGGGTTGTACTTCATCGTGCAGGAGCCGAGCGGATAGGTCCCGGAGTCGATGCCGTAGTTCAGCCGCGAGAGCGCGGTGTAGTAGCGCACGACCTCGCCCTGCGAGAGCTCCGGGAGCCGGAGGCGCTCGCGGCGAAGCCCGGCCGGCGGGAGCGGCGCCGCCTCCCCCTCCCAGCGCGGCACGCTCACCGCCCGGCGTCCCGGCGAGCCGCGGTCGAAGGCGAGCCGGGCGCCGATGTCGCGCTCGCCGACGTTCACGGGGAGGCCCCCGCCTCCGCCGCCACCGACGCCAGCGCCTCGATGAGGGCGTCGACGTCGCCGGCGGGCGTCGCCTCGGTGACGCAGACCAGGATCGCCTCGCGCGCCTCCGGCTCGGGGCGGCCGGAGACGTCGAGCCCCCCGGTGATGCCGCGCTCCTTGAGGCGCCGGAGCAGCTCCGCCGGCGGCAGCGGACCGCGCACCAGGAACTCCTGGAACCACCAGCTCCCCCGGCCGCGGGCGGCGTAGCCCTCAAGCTCGTCGATGCGCGCCGCCGCCCGGTGCGCGCGCTGGTAGCAGAGCTCGGCGCTCTCGCCCAGCCCGCGCGGGCCGAGCGTCTCCAGCGCGACGGTGAAGGCGAGGGCGATGAGCTGCTGGCCGGTGGAGAAGTTGGAGGTGGCGCGCTCCCTGCGGATGAACTGCTCGCGCGCCTGCAGCGTCAGCACGTAGCCGGTGCGCGGCTCCTCCTCCTCACCGTCGGCGCGCCGCGGCCCGTGGAGCTCCCGCGTGCGTCCCACGATGCGGCCGGGGAGCTGCCGCATGTGATCGCGGCGGGCCGCGAAGAGCCCGAGCGAGGGGCCGCCGAATCCGACCGGGCCGGCGAGATCGCGCCCCTCGCCCGTCACCACGTCCACGCCGGCGTCGCCCGGGGCCCGGAGCAGGCCCAGCGCGAGCGGGTCGCAGGCGGCGACGACGAGCGCGCCGGATTCGTGCGCGGCGCGGGAGAGCAGCTCCAGGTCCACGATCCCCCCGAGGAAGTCGGGCTGCTGCACGACGAGGCAGGCGTGCCGCTCGTCGAGCGCTCCCCGGATGGCCGGGCCGGGGTCCGCGGGATCGGGGGGTGCGCCGAGCACCTCGATATCGAGATCGGCCGCGTAGGCGTAGGTGCGCAGCACGTCGAGCGTGCCGGGGTGGAGCGGCTCCAGCACGGCGACCGAGCGGCGCCGGGTGATGCGCGCCGCCATCAGCACCGCCTCCGCGGTGGCGCTCCCCGCGTCGTAGAGGCCGGTGTTCGAGACCTCCATCCCCGTCAGCTCGCAGACGACCGACTGGAACTCGAAGGCCGCCTGCAGCGTCCCCTGGCTGATCTCGGGCTGGTACGGCGTGTAGGCGGTCGCGAACTCGCCCCGCTGGACGACGCTTCCGGCGATGGACGGCACGGAACGCCGGTAGGCGCCGGCCCCGAGGAAGCTCGGGTGCGCCCGGTCGGCGGCGTTCTCGGCGGCGCGCGCGCGCATGAGCTCGACGAGCTCCCGCTCGGCGAGCGCCGGCGGGATCTCGATCGCCGGGTCGCGGTAGCGCTCCGGGATCTCGCTAAAGAGCTCCGCGGTCGAGCTCAGCCCGAGCCGCGCGAGCATCAGACGGCGGTCCTCACCCGTGTGAGGGATGTACGGGTGAGGCGCGCCTCCCGCGTGCGTCTCACTCTCCGCCACGCTGCTCCTGCCTGGTGACCTCCTCGTAGGCCTGGGGCGAGAGGAGGGAGTCGAGCTGCTGCGGATCCTCGATGCGCACGCGCAGCATCCACCCGTCGCCGTAGGGCGAGGCGTTGACGAGTTCGGGCTCGTCGTCGAGACGCTCGTTGCGCTCGAGGACCTCGCCCGACACCGGCGCGTAGAGGTCGGAGACGGTCTTCACCGACTCCACGACGCCGAAGACTGAGCCTGACTCGACGCGGCCTCCCGGCTCGGGCAGCTCGACGTACACCACGTCGCCGAGCTGGTCCTGCGCGTAGTCGGTGATCCCGATCGTGCCGCGATCGCCGTCGACCGCGAGCCACTCGTGCTCAGCGGTGTAGAGCAGCCCCTGCGGCAGCTCCATCCCTCGCTCCCTTCGGCGCTCTACCCGGCACGCGGCCGGCGGTAGAAGGGGCGCGCGACGACCCGGGCGGGAAGTGCGCGACCGCGGATCTCGATGGCGAGCGGCGTGCCCGGCTCGGCGAGCGCGGGGGGGAGATAGGCCATGCCGATTCCGGCCCCGAGTGTCGGGCCGTGTGCACCACTCGTCAAGCGACTCACAGGCGGCGCCCCGGCCCCCTCCCGCGCGTGCACCGGCAGCCCCTCGCGGAGCACTCCGCGCGACTCGAGCCGGATGCAGGCGAGCAGGCGGGCGGGGGGCCCGGCGGCGAGGCGCTCGAGCGCCGCCCGGCCTTCGAACGCCGCCCCGTCGTCGAGCGTCACCACCCATCCCAGCCTCGCCTCGCGGGGCGAGGTTGTGACGTCGATGTCGTGCCCGTGGAGCGGCAGCGCCGCCTCGAGGCGCAGCGTGTCGCGGGCGCCGAGCCCGCACGGCGCCGCGCCGCCGGCGAGCAGCGCCTCCCAGAGCTCCGCGCCGCGCCCTGCGTCCGTGACGAGCTCGGCGCCGTCCTCGCCGGTGTAGCCCGTGCGCGCCACGAGGACGGTGCCGCCGCGCCACGCGAGCTCGGCGACGCGCCGCGGTCTCAGCCCCGAGACGGCGTCGCCGAGCACGCCGGCGAGCAGGTCGAGGGCGAGCGGCCCCTGGACGGCGAGCATGACGGTCTCCCCCGTCACCTCGCGCGCGCGCACCCCGGCGCCGTCGACGGCGGCGGCGAGGCGCTCGTAGTCCGGCCCCGCGTTCGCCGCGTTGTGGACGATGAGCCAGCGCTCCTCCTCGAGGCGGTAGACGAAGAGGTCGTCGGCGATGCCCCCCTGCTCGGTGCAGTAGAGCGCGTAGTGTCCCTCACCTGCGGAGAGGCGCGTCACGTCGTAGCTGGCGGTGGAGCGGATGCGCTCGGCGGCGCCCGGTCCCTCGACGCTCGCGCGACCCATGTGCGAGACGTCGAAGACGCCCACGGCGGTGCGCACGGCCGTGTGCTCGGCGACGATGCCCCGGTACTGAAGCGGCATGTGCCAGCCGGCGAAGGGCGCGAAGCGCGCACCCGCCTCGCCGTGGAGTCCCTCAAGCGCCAGTGCTCGCACGCTGTCCGGAGATCCCTTTCCACGCCGGCGCGGTCCGGCCACAGGCGGCGGCCGCGCGAGGGGACCCCGGGCCCGCGGCCCGACTCCCCGCCGGGCGTCGGCCGCCGTCCCTAGTCGGGGAAGTCGATGTTCGACATGCACTGCATCGCGGCGCCGTGACAGAGCCCGTCGCGCTCCTCCTCGGTGAACGTGACGCCGTACTGGGCGCCCCACTCCGGGAGGTTCTTCGCGATGTGCGTCCACACCTCGGTCTGCCCGCGGGCCCTCGACCCGACTCCCGCCTGCGGGAGGTCCGTGCCCCAGACCACGCGCTCGGCGCCCACCGAGTCGATGAAGACCCGGAGCACCTTGGCGAGCTCGGGCTGGTTCTCCTCCCTGACGGCGCCCAGCGCCTGCCAGTCGCAGATGTCGAGCCAGACGTTGCGCTTGCCGCGGCCCGCGATGAGGCCCCGCCAGTACGCCTGCGTCTCCCACGGGAACTGCAGGTTGGTGTGGCCCATCATGATCCGGAGGTCGGGGTAGCGGCGCGCGACCAGCTCCACCCACTCCGGCCAGGCCCAGATGTTGCCGCCGGTGTGGATGAGCACCGGCACGTCGAGCTCGATAGCCTTCTCGTACATCGGGAAGCAGCGCTCGTCGTTCGCCTGATAGCCGTTCGGCGGGTAGACCTTCAGGCCGACCGCGCCGTGGTTCTTCACCATGTCGTCGAAGATGGCGACCGCCCGCGGGCGCCTCGGGTCGACGCCCGCGAACCACCACAGCTTCCCGGGGTAGCGCGCGGCGGCCTCGGCCGTCTTCAGGTGGAACTCCTCGACCTCCATCTGGTTGTCCTCGGTGGGGCCGTAGGCCATCCCCCAGTCGAGGCAGAGGATGATCGAGTGATCGATGCCGTAGTGCTCCATCTCGGCGACCGCGCCGGCGCCGGACTCCTCCATGGTGGGCGACTGCTTGATGCGATCGAGCACCTGCTCCTTGGTGCGGTTGGTCCGGCGGGCGAGCTCGGCGGCGTTGTTCCCGAGATGGCTCGGCGGGAACCACTCGAAGCCCCAGAGGTGACGATGCACATCGATCAGCTTGACCATCGACTCGCGTCCCTTCCCGTCCCGCTCAGATCATCCCGCCCCGCCGCGGCGGCCCCGCGGGCGCGGCAGCGGCATCCTAGGCGCCGCCCGCGCCGCCGGTCCACAGCCGCGCGATCCCCAGGGCGGGGCCCCGCC
>VYDC01000135.1 GCA_009843585.1 Chloroflexota bacterium
CCCTGCGGCCGGCCCGCGGGCTGCGGCCCGTATACTCCGCGCGGCCGCGCCCGTGGCGCGGAGCGGGGAAGGCGGAGAGGGTGGCACCACCGGTGGTGCGGGGGGAGCACGCGGGCGCCCTGCTCGACGGGTACCTGGCGCAGCCGGCCGAGGGCGCCTCGAACGGCGCCGGGCTGATCGTGATCCAGGAGTGGTGGGGGCTCACGCCCGACATCCGGGAGGTCGCCGAGCGCTATGCGGCCGAGGGCTACCTCGCCTACTGCCCGGATCTCTACCACGGCGAGGTCGCGGATGAGCCCGACGAGGCGCGCAAGCACGCGCTCATGCTCGACCGCGAGTCGGCGGTCGCCGAGATCCTCGCGGCGGTGCGCTGGCTGCGCGAGGAGCACGGGGCCCGCAGCGTCGGCGTCACCGGCTTCTGCCTCGGGGGCTCGCTCACGCTGGAGGCGATGACGCGGCCCGGCTCCGGCATCGACGCCGGGCACGCCTACTACGGCGGCGGCCAGCTCGCCGCGGAGCACGTCGCGACCATCTCGGCCCCGGTGGCGGGCTCGTACGGATCGCTCGACGAGAGCATCCCGGCAGAGCAGGTCGACGCCATCCGCGCGGCGCTCGAGGGCGCGGGGACCGAGAACGACATCGTGCTCTACGACGGGGCGCGGCACGCCTTCTTCAACCCGACGCGCGAGGCCTACCACGCCGAGGCCGCGGCCGACTCCTGGCGCCGGTCGCTCGCGTGGTGGCGCCGCCACCTGCTCTAGCATCCGCCCGGCCGGCCGCGAGCCCGTCGCCGCAAGGGCGCGCGCGACGGGGAGCGGCCCACTTTGCTATAAGGGCAGCCGGCCGCCCCCGGACGCGGCGGCCTCACCGGCGACGCGCCCGGGCGCGCGTCGCGAGAGGGGTTCACCGTGCCGGCCTTCATGCTCTCCCACTACGCGGTCGCCGTTCACGATCTGGAGCAGGCGGTCGACACCTACGGCCGGCTCTTCGGGCTTCAGGATCAGGGCCGCGGCGAGCAGGAGTGGGGCGGCTTCGCCTCGGCCGAGCTCGGCTACGCGGGCGAGCGGACGCTCTTGCTGATGGCGCCGACGCGCGAGGACACCAACCTGACGCGGATGATGAAGCTCCGCGCGAACGAGCGGAATCCCCACGGAGAGGGCGTGCAGCTCGTCGTCTGCCAGGCGGACGACCCGCCGGAGGTCCAGGGGCGGATCGACGAGGCCGGGGGCCGCACCGTCCCCTCGAACGAGCCGGGAGGCATGTTCCTGGTGCACCCGCTCTCCACGCACTGCGTGCTCTGGGAGGTGCAGCCCTCCCGCCCGGCGGTGGAGGGCGAGCGCCCGCTCCGGCTCTCGCACATGGGGATCGCCGTCCGCGACGTCGACGAGGCGGAGGCGACCTACTCGCGGCTCTTCGGGATGGGCGAGGCCTCCCCGCGCTGGGAGAGCGAGGACGGGAACTTCATCGCCTCGCCCTGGGGCATCGACGGCCGGCAGTGGCTCACGATAATCCAGCCGAAGCCGGGGCCCGGCACGGTGGAGCGGCACATGGCGCGCAACCGCGACGAGCAGAACCCGCACGGCGAGGGCGTCTTCATGTCGATATGGGGGGCGAGCGACCCGCACGCGCTCGCCGAGCGCGTGCAGGGGGCGGGCGGCCGCGTCATCCCGACCGGCGATCCGGGCGGGCGCTTCTTCGTGCACCCGCTCTCCACGCACGGCGTCTTCATGGAGATCGGCGGCCCGGACATCCAGGGGCGCCCGCTCTAGCGAGCGCTCAGGGGCCCCGGGGCGCAGCGCCGCCCGGGTGCGCGGCTAGGCCGTCCGCTCCAGGCGATCGCCGGGCTGAAGCAGCTCCGCCGCGGGGCGCTTGCGCTCGCCGGGGCGCTGCGCGCGTCCCACGGTGAGCACGCCCCCGATGACCGCCACCTCGACCGCGCCGGCCTCGGTGCGCGCGAGCACGGTTCCGGGCGGCGTCCGGCCGGAGGCCGGGCTGAGCGCGGCGTCGAAGAGGCGAATCTCGAGCCCGTGGAGCGACGCGCTCGCCCCCGGCTGCGGGTCGCAGCCCCGGATGTGGTCGTAGAGGGGGCGCGCGGCCCTCGACCAGTCGACCGAGGCGTGCCGGCGCCCCATCGCCGGCTCGTAGGTCGCGAGCGCGTCGTCCTGCTCGATGCGCGGCGCCCTCCCTGCTGCGACCAGCGCGACGGCCTCCACCAGCGCCTCGACCCCCATCGGGTAGAGGCGGTCGAAGTAGAGCGAGCCGACGGTGTCGTCGGGGCCGATGGGGACCTCGCGCTGCAGCAGCACCGGCCCCGTGTCCACGCCCTCGTCCACCCAGAAGATGGTGAGCCCGGTGACCGGATCGCCGGAGGCGATGGCCCAGTTCATCGCCGAGCGTCCGCGGTGACGCGGGAGCAGGGAGGGGTGGTACTGGATGGTGCCGTGGCGCGGCACGGCGAGCACGTCCCGTGTGACGATCTCCGTGACGAAGGCGAAGACCAGCAGCTCCGGCGCCCAGGAGCGGAGCTCCTCGAGCGGAGCCGGCTCGCGCAGCGACCCGGTGTCGAGCACCGGGATGCCCGCCTCCGAGGCGGCCCCGGCGAGCGGATCGGCCGCGCCCTCCGGGGCGAGCGGCGCCGAGACGCCCACGACCTCCTCGCCCGCGCTCAGGAGCGCCTCCAGCACGTCGCGCCCGAACGCCGCCTGCCCGACGACCCCGACCCGCACGCGCGCCTCCCGACCCCGCCCCGCCCGCCCGCCGCCGGCGGGCCGACTCGACAAGAGGGCAGCCCGGGCCCCGGGTCAGGCCGTTGCCCGGCCGCCCG
>VYDC01000214.1 GCA_009843585.1 Chloroflexota bacterium
GCCCCGGACACCGCCACTCCCCGCGTGCGGACGGGCCTCCGGTGTGCTCGCGGTGGGCTGGTCGCAACGTCGCTGCAGCCACCCGATTCACGATAGGGGCGGGCGCGAAACAGTGTCAACGAAAACTGTTTACTTCGATGATCGTTACGAGCCGCTCCGCACGCAGCGGGCGGCCTGTGCATCCGGCCTGTTTGTTACGCTGATCGCATGCTGCTCCGCTACGTCTCGGTGCTGGGCGAGGCGCCGATGGCGTTCGTCATCCTCATAGCCGCCTTCGCCTTCTCGCTCCTGGTCGGGCTCGCGTTCCACGAGTTCATGCACGCCTACACCGCGGACCGCCTGGGAGACCCCACGCCGAGGCGGTTCGGCCGGCTCACGCTCGACCCGCGGGCGCACCTGGATCCGATCGGGTCGACGCTGATCTTCTTCATCGGCTTCGGCTGGGCGCGACCGGTCCCGGTGAACCCGATGAACACGCGCAACCCGACCAGCGCGATGGCGACGATCGCGGCCGCCGGCCCGCTCACCAACCTGGCGGTCGCCGGCCTCGCCGGCGTCCCGATCCGGCTGGGGCTGGTGCCGCCGCTCCACCCCTTCGTCGGGACCGGCCTCGCGGAGCCCCTCGCCCGCTACGCCGCCCAGAGCCCCGACAACATGCTCGGACTCTTCCTGGGGACGGTCGTCCTGCTCAACGTGCTGCTGGCCGTCTTCAACCTGCTGCCGGTCGCCCCGCTCGACGGATTCCGCGTCGCGGTGGGGCTCCTCCCCCCGGAGCTGGCGCGGCCGTTCGCCTCCGCTGAGCGCTGGGGGCCGGGGATCCTGATGCTCCTGATCTTTGCCCCCTTCCTCACGGGCGGCGCCGTGAACCCGCTCTACTCCGTGCTGGGGCCCCCGATCGCGCTCCTGCTCGATCTCTTCGCCCCCGGCATCGGCCGCCTCTCCTTCGGGTAGCGGCGTGCGCGGGGCGCTGCGCCTGTCGCGTGAGGCGAGCTACCGCGCCCGCCAGGTGCTGTGGGGGCTCCGGCGGGGGATCGCGGCGCCGGATCGGGAGGCCGTGCTCGCGCTGCTCTCGCCCCAGGAGCTCCGGCTCTTCGACGCGATGGAGCCGCGCGATCAGGGCCACGCGGTGAGGACGCTCCGCTGGCTGGAGCGCGCCCGCGCCGGCGCGGGCCGCGACCTGCGGGTGGCGGCGCTCCTGCACGACGTCGGGAAGGGGCGGCTCGCCCTCTGGCACCGCGTCGCCTACGTCCTGCTCGCCGCCCTCCCGGGCTCCCCGCTCGACCGGCTCTGCCGGCCGGGCGCCGGCGCGCGGGGCGCGCTCTGGAGGCTCCGCCATCACGACGGGATCGGCGGCGCGTTGCTGCGCGAGGCGGGGAGCGCGCCGCGCGGCGTCGAGCTCGTCGAGCGGCACCTCACCCCGCGGGCCGCGGCGGCCGATCCCGACCTGCGCGCGCTGATAGAGGCCGACGGCCACTCCTGATCGCGGCGGCGCGGAGTGGCGCCGGTCCCGTGCTACGATCTCCGGCCCGCCGCCCTGCCGCGCGGCGCGGGGGATCAGGGGGAGCCGATGCCGCGCGTCGCGATCCTGGGCACCGGGCTGATCGGCACGTCCATCGGCCTCCGCCTCCACAGCCACGGCCGCAGCAGGGACCTCTCGGTGGTCGGCTGGGACCGCAACCCGGAGCACGCCGACCAGGCGCGCGAGCGGGGGGCGATCGCCGAGCTCGCCGGGAGCGTCGAGGAGGCGGTCGAGGGCGCGTGGCTGGTCGTGCTGGCCGCTCCCGTGCTCGCGCTCCGCTCGCTCCTCGAGGAGGTCGGCTCATCCCGCATCGCCGAGAACGCCGTCGTCACCGACACGGCCTCGACCAAGGCCGAGGTGATGGCGTGGGCCTCGGAGTCGCTCCCCTCCTCCGTCTCCTTCATCGGCGGCCATCCCATGGCGGGGAGCACGGACTCCGGCCCGACCGCGGCCGACGGCTCGCTCTTCGAGGGGGCGCGCTGGGTGATGGTTCCCTCGCGGAGCGCGCCCGAGGGCGCCGTCGAGACCGTCACCAGCCTCGTCAACACGATGGGCGCCACCCCGATGTTCATGGACGCCGAGGAGCACGACGCCTACGTCGCCGCCGTCTCGCACCTCCCCCTGGCGGCGGCCGTCGCGCTGTTCACGCTGGTGCGGGGCTCGGAGGCGTGGCCGGAGATGTCGATGCTGGCGTCGACCGGCTTCCTCGGCGCCACTCGCCTGGCGCAGAGCGACACCTCGATGGCCTACGACATCTTCGCGACGAATCGCGAGCAGGTGGCGCACTGGATCGAACGCTACGGCGAGGCGCTCGCCCGCTTCCGCGAGGGCCTGCTCGACGACGAGGGGGGCGAGGCCCTCTTCCGCGCCCTCGGCGAGGCGAACCTGGACTACGCGCGCCTCGCCGCAGGCGACGTGGGACGGGATGCCTGGGTGCCGTCGGAGAGCGACATGCCGTCGATGTCGGCGTTCGACCTGCTGCTCGGCGGGGCGCTCTCGGACAAGATGCGCGAGTGGCGCGAGGGCCAGGGAAGCGACGGCGACCGCGGCCGCGGCCGGCGCCGCCGGCGCTGACCGCACCCGGGCCGCCCGCCCGGGGAGCGTGATCCGGTGCGCGAGAGCGGCACCGCCACGCCTGAGGCGCGCCTCCGCGGCTGGGTTTCGGCGCCGGACGACAGGTCGATCACCGCCTCGCGATGACGGCGGCCGTCGCCGGGCTCTTGGCCTCAGGCGAGGCCGGCGTCGAGGGGGCGGTGGCGGTGGCGGTGTCGTATCCTCGCTTCTGGTCGGAGCTCGAGCGCC
>VYDC01000162.1 GCA_009843585.1 Chloroflexota bacterium
CATGAGCTCCAGCCGGGCCTCGAGGCTCCTCCCGTCGGCGTGACGGATGAAGGGCGTCGGGTCCTTGAACCAGGGCGCGCCCCCGCCGGCCGGCTCACCCGCAGCGCCGGGAGGGCGCACCTCCCGGGGCGGAGGGGACGAGCAGGCCCACGCGGCGGCGGCCGCCCCTCCGGCGACGAGCAGCCGCAGGAAGCCGCGACGGTCCATCCCCCGCGGCCCCTCGACGGCCGAGAGCCCCTGCCCGTCCATGACGCCTCCCCCCGACGGGGGCGATCCTAGATGTCGTCGACGGGACCGGGGAGCTCCCCCTCGCGCGCGGCGTCGATCATCTCGCGCGCGCTGTCGGGGATCTCCATCCCGTACTCCTCGAAGCGGCTCTCGACCCAGCGTCCGAGCAGGCGCGGGTCGTCGACGCCCTCGCCCCGGGAGTCGGCGGCGACGTCGGCGTCGGTCCGGCCCCGGCGGACGCGCGAAAGCCGCCGGCCGGTGCGCCGCGACCCGCAGCTCTCGCAGGCCGGGCGCTGCGGCGGCTCCCCGGAGCGCACCAGGAGCTCCGTGACGGCGGCGCAGTCGGCGCAGCGGTACTCGAAGAGCGGCACGGGCTAGCCGTCGTGGGGGGAGCGGCCCAGGCCCTCGGCCTCCCCGCGGCGGCGCAGCATCTGCAGGACCGCCGCGTCGTCGGCCGGGAGGCGCGGCGGCGAGAGGCGCCGCTCGACCTCCGTCGAGCCGCAGTGCGCGCAGAGGAGCTTCGGGGCGAGATCCTCACCCGGCGTGCGCGCGAAGATCTCCGTGGTCTCGCCGCACGCGCGGCAGTGATAGGGATAGAGGGGCATGGGGCGTCGACCTCGCGCGTCTCACCGCTGGCTCTCGGGGCCCAGTGTATCGAGCGGCGCGCTCAGACGGGGACGCGCCGTGCCGCGGGGAGGCGCCTCAGCCACCCCCCCGGCCGGAGCGCCGGTCGAGCGCGCGCCGCACCGGCTCGAAGCTCAGGCGATGGGCGGTGCTGTAGCCGAGGAGACTCAGCCGCTCGCGGTGCTCCGCCGTCGCGTAGCCAGCGTGGCGCGCGAAGCCGTAGCCGGGGAAGCACGCATCGAGCTCGACCATGATCCGGTCGCGGGTGACCTTGGCGACGATGCTGGCGGCCGCGACCGAGCGGCAGCGTGCATCGGCCCCCACCAGCGGGCGCTGACGAGCCGAGTGCTCCAGCCGCTCGCGTCCGTCCACGATCAGAGCGTCGGGCTCCCGCGGGAGCGCGAGCACCGCGCGCCGCATCGCCAGCCGCGTGGCGGGCCCGATCCCGATCTGGTCGATGACCTGCGCGGAGACGGCGCCCACGCCGCACTCGCACGAGCGGCGAAGCAGCGACGCGAGCCGCGCGCGCCGCCCGGGCGGGAGCAGCTTCGAGTCGCGGAGGTCCAGCAGCCAGCGCGCGCGGCGCTCCGGCAGCACGACGGCGGCGGCCACCACCGGCCCGGCGAGGGGCCCCCGCCCGGCCTCATCGACGCCGGCGACGCGGGCGTACCCTTCACGGCGCAGCGCCCGCTCGACGCGGTGCGTCGGCGGCCGGCGGGGGGCGCTCGCAGCGCGGGGCCGGGGCCCGGAGGGCACCATGGGACATCCTAGGCGGCTCGAATTCGCTCATGCAATCGAACAGTTGTTGCACGACCGGCCGCGTCCGCGCACGATCGGGGCGCCGCGCCGAGGGAGGTGACGTGATGCCGATCGTCCGCATCGAGATGCTGCCGGGCCGCACGCTCGCGCAGAAGCGCGAACTGGTGCGCGTGATCACCGACGCCGTCTGCAACATCGCCCACACGCGCCCGGAGCAGACGCACGTGCTCTTCAGCGAGTACTCCGTGGAGGACTGGGCGTGGGACGGCCGCCTCTACGTGGACCAGGACGACGAGGACGACGAGGAGTAGCCCCCCGGCCGGCGCCGGGCCGCCGCCGCCCCCTCGCCGCGGGGGCGCGGCCGGGGCGACGGGAGGGGCGCGGGTGCTAGACTGGACTCGTCGGGTCGCGCGCAGGCGTCCCGGCCGGGTTCAGCGATGCCCGTGCACGCGGGCGGACGCCAGAGCAGCGGACCACGGCTGAGGGGGCTCGGACGATCTCATGAGCTCGCGCTGGCTGCGGAACTCCTTCATCTACCTGCTGATCCTGGTGGCGATCGTGCTCGCCGTCGTGATGCTCTTCCGGCCGGAGAGCGGCTCGCGGGAGGTCGCGCTCTCCGAGGTGATCGCGCAGGCCCAGGCCGGCAACGTGGAGCGCATCGAGGTCACCGGCGATCGGCTGATCGTCGATCTCCGCAGCGAGCAGGAGCCGGTCCGCTCGCGCAAGGAGAGCGCCAGTTCGATCGAGGAGCTGCTCCGCGACAACGGCGTCCCGGTGGGCTCCGGCGAGGGCGCCGTCGAGGTCACGGTCAAGGGCCCGAGCCAGTTCGGCAACATCTTCGGGCTGCTCTTCAACTTCCTGCCGCTGATCATCTTCGGCGCGATCCTGATCTTCATGATGCGTCAGGCGCAGGGCTCCAACTCGCAGGCGATGTCCTTCGGCAAGAGCAAGGCGCGGGTCTTCTCCGGCGAGAACTCCACGGTGACGTTCCTGGACGTCGCCGGGCAGGAGGAGGCGAAGGTCGAGCTCGCCGAGATCGTCGAGTTCCTCAAGTACCCGGAGAAGTTCGCCGCTCTCGGGGCGCGGATCCCGCACGGCGTCCTGCTGGTCGGCAACCCCGGCACCGGCAAGACGCTGCTCGCGCGCGCCGTCTCCGGCGAGGCCGGCGTGCCCTTCTTCTCAATCTCCGGATCCGAGTTCGTCGAGAT
>VYDC01000011.1 GCA_009843585.1 Chloroflexota bacterium
GATCGATGGAGCCGAAGAAGTACACGGCGTCCCCGCTGTCATCCGCCGGGACAGGGAACTTACCCCATTCTTCCCCATTCCGGTCCCGAGAAACTATCACATGCCCCACCGGCCCCACAACAGGCGGCGCCCCGCGCGCCGGCGGGGCGCCGCGCCCTTGCCCGCCGGCGGCTGCAGGGCGCACCGTGAGCACGGGGAGAAGGTGGCGATGCCGCTCCGTGCCGGCGTGCTGACGGTCTCCGACGCGGGCTCCCGCGGCGAGCGGGAGGACACCGCCGGCCCCGCCGTCGCCTCAGCCCTGGCGGGCGCCGGCTTCGAGGTCGCCGAGCGAGCGCTCCTCCCCGACGAGGAGGCGGAGATCGCCGCCCTGATCGAGCGCTGGTGCGACCGGGAGGAGCTCGCCCTCGTCGTGACGACCGGCGGCACCGGCCTCGCCCCGCGCGACCGCACTCCGGAGGCCACGGCGGCGGTGCTCGACTACCCGGTGCCGGGTCTGGCCGAGGCGATGCGCGCGGCCGGCCGCGCCTCCACGCCCTTCGCCTCCCTCTCACGGGGCCTCGCCGGCGTGCGCGGGCGCACCCTCCTGCTCAACCTCCCCGGGAGCGAGCGGGGTGCGAGGGAGAGCATCGAGGCGGTGCTCGGCGTGCTGCGCCACGCCTGCCAGCAGCTCGCCGCGCGCCGTGCTCGGACGCCGGGGGACGGCGACTCCGACACCACGCACGCCGAGCTCGCGGCCGGTCCCCCGGAGTAGCCTCCCCGTGCGCATCGACGTGCTGACGCTCTTCCCCGGCATCCTGGAGGCGCCGCTCGGTGAGACGCTCCTGGGGCGCGCCCGGCGCTCGGGCGCGCTCGAGGTCGTCATTCACGACCTCCGCGGATGGGGGCTCGGGCGCCACCGCTCGGTGGACGACTATCCCTTCGGCGGCGGGCCGGGGATGGTGATGCGCCCCGAGCCGCTCTTCGCCGCCGTCGAGGCGATCCAGCCGCTGGCCGAGCCCTCAGCCGAGGTCGTGCTGCTGACGCCGCAGGGGCGCCGGCTCGATGCGCCGCTCGCCGCCGAGCTCGCCCGCAGTCGGCGCCTGCTCCTCATCTGCGGCCGCTACGAGGGCGTCGACGAACGCGTGCGCGATCACCTCGTCGACCGGGAGGTGAGCGTCGCCGACGTCGTGGTCTCCGGCGGGGAGATCCCGGCGCTGCTCGTCATCGACGCGGTGGCGCGCCGCGTTCCCGGCGTGCTCGGCGCCGAGGACTCCCTGGCGGAGGAGTCCTTCGACGACGGGCTGCTCGAGTATCCGCAGTACACGCGCCCCCGCGACTTCCGCGGCTGGGGCGTCCCTCCGGTGCTGCTCTCCGGCGACCACGGCGCGGTGGCGCGCTGGCGCCGGGGGGAGCGGGTGCGCCGCACGCGCCAGCGCCGGCCCGATCTGCTCGCCGGCGCCGCCCTCAGCGAGCACGAGCGGGCCGCCCTCGCCGAGCCCGGCGCCGGGCCCGGCGACGCGGGCACGGGGCCCGCGGGCGGCCTCGACCCTTCCGCGCCGGACCCGTAGACTGCGATGCCTCCGCGCCCATCGGCACCGCGCCGACACGGCGACCGATTCGGGGGAGCACTCGCGATGCCAGCCGTCGATCTGCGCGAGCTCGCGCCGGAGCGAAACGCCGCCATCCCCGAGTTCGCGGCCGGCGATACCGTGCGCGTCTCCGTGCGCGTCGTCGAGGGCGAGCGCGAGCGCGTGCAGCCCTTCGAGGGAGTCGTGCTGCGGGTGACGAAGGGACCGGGCGGGAGCTTCACCGTCCGGCGCATCGCCTCCGGCGTCGGCGTCGAGCGCAGCTTCCCGCTCGCCTCGCGGCGCCTGGTGCGCGTCGAGGTCATGCGCCGCGGGCGTGTCCGCCGGTCGCGCCTCTACTACCTCCGCGGTCGCACCGGGCGCGCCGCGCGCGTCAAGGAGGCGCGCCGGGCGCCGGGCGGCTCCTAGGCGGCCCACCGGCCCGGCACCCCTATCATCGGCTCGTGAGCGAGCCGCCCCAGGGATCAGGCACCCCGCCCGCGAGCGCCGCGGGGCGCAGCCGCTACGTGCGCGTCGCCGTCAACTCCGGCCAGCGCACGCAGATGACCTTCACCTACCACGTGCCGCCGGGGCGCGAGGTCCGCTCAGGCGAGGTCGTCCACGTCCCCTACGGCGTGCGCACGCTGCAGGGAGTCGTCATCGACGGGCCGTTCGACCTCCCGGGCTATGCCGGGAGGACGCGCCCGCTGGATCCCCCGCTTGAGGGCGCGCCGGTGATCCCCGGGCCGCGCCTCGAGCTCGCGCAGTGGATCACCGACCGCTACCTCGCCCCGGCCTGGGAATCCCATGCCCTGATGCTCCCGCCGGGCGCCGGCGAGCGGCCGCAGAGCCTGGTGGCTCGCGCCCCAGGCGCCGTCGCCGCGCCCGACCTGCCGGAGGCGCCGGCGCGGCTCCTCGCGCTGCTGGGCCCCGAGCCGCGCCCGCAGGAGGAGCTGCGCCGGCTCATCGGGCCGCGCGAGTTCGAGAGGGCGCTCGCCGCCCTGCTCAGGCGCGGGCTGGCGGAGCGGCGCTACCGGCTTCAGCCGCCGCGCGGCCGCCCGCGCGTGGCCGAGGTCGTGCGGCTGCTCGTGCCCCCGGCGGAGGCGCGGGACCGCGCCGGCGCTCTGGAGGGTCGCCGCCGTTCGCGGCCCGCCCGCGTCCTGCGCGCCTTGCTCGAGGCGGAGGGTCCGCTCGCCGGCGCCGCGCTCTCCCGCCTCGCCCGCGGCCGCGACGTCGTGGAGTCGCTCATCGCCGGCGGCTGGGTGGAGGCCGCGC
>VYDC01000134.1 GCA_009843585.1 Chloroflexota bacterium
CCCCCGCCGGCTCGGGCCGCGCCGCCGCGGGGCGGGCCACGGGCGCGGGGGGGGCCGGGCAGGGGGGGGGGTAAGCGGGGCCGGAGCGAGAGTCGCCCGAGGAGCACCGCGGGGAGTCGCCCGAGGGGACGCACGCCTCCGAGTGGGACCGGCCGCTCACGGAGGAGGATGCGCCCTGGCAGGCGGTGTGGACGCTCGGCGGGCGCTTCGCGCACCCGGCCCGGCGCCGGCCCCCGCCGGGCGCCGACCGGCGGCGCCCGCTGAGCCAGGAGCTCTCGCGCTCCCGCCTCGATGGGCTCGGCGGCCGAGCCTGGCACTGGCTCGCCACGCTGGGCGCGCTCGCCGCGCTGCTGCTCGGGCTTCGCCTGCTCTCGGGCGGAGCCGAGGAGGCGGCGGTCCCGGCGGGCTGGCACGCCTTCGCGGCCGACGGCTACGCGGGGGCGCTCCCGTCGAACTGGCGCCACGTCGGCGGCGAGTCGCTCGACTACCTCGTGGTGGCGGCGCCGGCGCCGGCCGAGCCGACCGGGCCGGGCGGTCGGCGCCGGGTGACGGGGCCCCCGGCGCATGGCCACGCGGCGGTCACGATCAGCGGCTGCCGGCCCCCCGCGGAGTCGCCCGGAGAGGCGCAGCGGCTGTGGGCAGAGGAGCTGCGCCGGGGCGGCGCCGCCCTCTCCGTCACGCGGATCGTCGAGGTCGAGGGGCGCCGCTACCAGCTCCTCGAGGTCGTGACCCCGGCGGGCGTCACCCAGCGGGCCCTGCCCGTCTCGGAGGGCGGGTGCGCGCGCGAGTTCTCGCTCACACCCGTCGAGGGAGTGGTGGGCGTGGAGGAGTTCGCCGCCGTCCTCGAGACCCTCCGCCTGGAAGCGCGCTAGAGGCCGCCCCGCTACGGGGGAGCGCGACCCGCCGGCCGGCTGGCGCCCCAGCAGACGGAGTCCCCGCCCTCCGTGATCGCGCAGGTCTCGCCCCCGGACTCCTCCACCGCGATATAGCGGCCAGGCACGACGATCGCCTCCCCGACATCGCTCGTGTCCCAGCAGAAGAGCTCGCCGGTCGCCATCAGCGCGCAGGTTTCCTCGCCCACCGTCGGCCCGGCCGGCGCGGGCGCCGGGGTCGCCGGTGCGGCGGTCTCGCGCGAGGGCGCCGTCGCCTGGGGGGGCGCATCGACCGGCTCGAGCAGGCACGCCGCGAGGGCCGCCGAGAGCGCGATCGCCGCCGTAAGCGGGGCGTGCCGGTGCCGGCGCGGGATCATGGCGCCCTCCGCGAGGCCCGGTCGATGTTAGACGACCCGGCCCGACGCCCCGCCGGCGGCGGCTAGTGCCGGATGTGGCGCACCCCGGTGGTGAGCAGCGACACGCCGAGGCGATCCGCCGCCTCCACCGACTCCTGGTCGCGGATCGAGCCTCCGGTGTGGAGCACGGCGCTCACGCCGAAGCTCGCGCAGACCTCCACCGTGTCGGGAAAGGGGATGAGCGCGTCGGTCGCCGCGACCGCTCCCCGCGACCGCTCGCCGGCGCCCTCGCCGGCGAGCCTCGCGCTCCCGACGCGGTTGGGCTGCCCCGCGCCCATCCCGACAAGAACGCCGTCCCTCACGAGAACGACCGCGTTGGACTTCACGTGCTTGCAGACCATCCAGCCGACCCGGAGATCGTGGAGCTCTGAGGCCGAGGGCCGCCGCTCCGAGACGACAGTGAAGTCCCGCTCGACGGCGACGTCCGACTCCTGCAGCAGCGCACCGCCGCGCACCGCGCGCAGCTCGGTGCGCGGGCGGGCGGGGTCGCCGACGGGAGCGCGCAGGATGCGCAGATCGCGCGACTTCTTGCGCAGGTGCTCGAGCGCCTCGGGATCGTAGCCGGGCACGATCACGATCTCGAAGAACATCCGCCCCCCGGTGGCGGGGCTCGGGAACTCGCGAAGCGCCCTCGCGAGCTCCATGTCGAGGGGGCGGTTGACGGCGACGATGCCGCCGTAGGCGGAGACGGGATCTCCCTCCGAGAGGGCGCGCTCGTAGAGATCGGCGAGCGGCGCCTCGCCGGTCGCGAAGCAGCACGGATTGGTGTGCTTGATGATCGCGACCGCCGGCTCCGGGGCGTCGCAGACGAGCTGGAATGCCTCGTCGGCGTCGAGCACGTTCACCCAGGAGAGCCCCTTGCCGTGGAGCTGCTCGAGCGCGCCGGTGCCCTCGGCCGGGACCCGCACCGAGTCGAGGCGGTAGAGGGCGCCGCGCTGGTGCGGGTTCTCCCCGTAGCGGAGCTCCTCGACGAGCGTGAGGGGCACGGTGAGCCTCTCCGGGAACGGCCTGTCCCCGGGACGCAGGTACTCGGCGATCGCCGCGTCGTAGTGGGCGGTGTGCGCGAAGGCTCCGGCCGCGAGGCGCGAGCGGAGCGGGGCGCCGACACCCGAGGGGTCGCCCCCCGCCTGACGAAGCGCCTGGAGCACCTCGTCGTAGTCGCGGGGATCGACGATCGGTATCACGTGCGGGTGGTTCTTCGCGGCGGCGCGGATCATCGTCGGCCCGCCGATGTCGATCTGCTCCAGCGCCTCCTGGAGCGAGACGCCCTCGCCGGCGGTCACCGTCGCGACGAAGGGGTAGAGGTTGCACGCGACGAGATCGATGGCCGGTATCCCGTGGCGCGCCACCTCCTCCTCGTCGCCGTCGTGGCCGCGGCGGTAGAGCAAGCCCCCGTGCACCATCGGGTGCAGCGTCTTCACGCGCCCGCCGAGCATCTCCGGCGACCCGGTGAGATCGGCGACCTCGCGGACCGGGACCCCCGCCTCCGCCACGGCGCGGCGCGTGTTGCCGGTCGCGACCAGCTCCCAGC
>VYDC01000273.1 GCA_009843585.1 Chloroflexota bacterium
GGCCGGGACGTCCGGCACGGCGGCGGTGACGGGGATCGGCTCGGCGGCGGCCGGGGTTTCCGGTGCTGCGGCGACGGTCGGTGTCGGCTCCGCGTCGGTCGGAGCGGGCGTGGCGGTGTCGCGGCCCGATCCAGCGTCGCACCCGCCGCCCGCCGTGAGGACGACGCAGATGGTCGCGAGGGCTGCCGCGCGGCGCGCCGCCTTCACCATCGCACCACCCCGTCACATCCTACGGCCGCGCGCGGCGCGCTCGTGACGACGCGCGCTCCCTGCGGCAGGTGGGTCGGTGGCGGCCCGCCATCGAGGCGGTCCTCGCCCTCGGTCGCGGCGCCCCGGCGAACCAGTCGCCGCGCCGCGGCGTCAGCGGAACTCCGGGAGGTTGACGACGATGCCGGTGACGTCCTCGCCATCGACCCCGACGAGCGTGATCTGCTGCCGCCGGATCGTGAAGCCGCTCTCGCCGCCGTACCAGCCGGCCCGCGACGAGCCGGACGGCAGGTAGACCCTGACTCCGAGCTTGTACCAGCCCGGGGGCGTCAGCAGCGTGAAGGTGCCGTCGGCTCCGGTCTCATCGCGGCGGACATTCGCTCCCCGCCCCCCGTCGGCCTTGACGTACACCCCCTCCACGGGCTCGCCGTCGGGCCCGAGCACGACGCCGGAGATGCGATAGAGCGACGGTGGGCCCGCTTCGTCGACGCCCTCGGGCGCCTTCCACCAGCCGGTGCCGTCGTCGACGCAGGGAGCGTCCGGATCGATCGGGAGCACGATGGTGAGCCCGCCCACGCCCGCGTCCCCCACCTCGATCGCCGCGCGCGCGTCGAAGTCCATCCACCCCACGAGGCCGCCCACGCCGTCGTAGTACCCGATGATCCCGCAGCGAGCGTGCGTCACGAACAGCTCGATGGGACTGCTGCCGGCGGCGACGCTGAAGGCCCCGTCCGCTCCCGTCGGGTCAATCCAGGCCGAGGAGTCCGGAGCTGCGGCCCACACCTCGAGATCCCGAGCAGGCATCCCGTCGGCCCCGACGATGACCCCCTGGATGTGCGGATGGGGCGGCGCGACCTCCCTGCGGTAGGCGTCGAACGCCTCGTAGAAGGCGTCGATTGAGACGCCGAAGGCCTCCGCGAAGGCGACCTCCCACGAGCGGGCGCCCCGAAGCAGCCTCGAGAACTCCCAGAGCGCGCCCTCGCCCGCGCGTTCCACCAGCCGCGCCGTCGCGAGTCCCGCGATCCCGCTCACGCCGCAGTCCCGGATGTCCGTGTCGCTCCGGAGTGGCTCGGCGGCCCCGCGGGCGTCCCTGATGTCCCTCTCGAGACCGGGTTCGGTCGCACGCCACCCCGCCGCGAAGCCGTGCACGGCGGTGAAGTGTTCCGCCATCCCGGAGAGCAGCCACTGCGGGGGGCTCGCCCCGCCCGACAGCTCCTCGTGCAGCGCGAGCGCGTATCCCCACCCTATGGAGCGAAGGTCGCCCTCGGTCAGCGCGACGACGCCGGACTCGTACGCCGCCGGCTCCTTCGAGTCGGACATCACGAGCGTCACATCCTCCGCGGTGAGGCCGTAGCGGTGCGCGAAGAACGCCGTGGTGATCGCGTACTCCTCCTCGATCCGCTGGCGCCAGGTGATCCGCTCGACCGTCGAGTATCCGTCCGCGAGCACGACGGTCGCGGTGGGCAGGGCCCTGTCGGCGTCGCCGCCCGGCAGCGGCACGCGCAGGGCGATGTCGCCGTAGCGGAAGGGCCCGTCGGAGCCGAGCCGGCCCGCGAGCGGCAGCGGGATCATCCCCAGCGAGTCCCACGATCCGCCTGCCACACGCGCGCCGATGTAGGTAGACCCGGCATCGGGAAGGCGCTGCGCGGAGGTGCCCCAGGGTGCCGGCAGCTGCTGCCACACGCGCAGCTCGATGGCGAGCGGCGGCCCGTCGCCCGGGCGCGGGACGTCGAGCGCCAAGTCACCGTAGCGAAGGCGCCCGCTGGCGGTGACGCCGTCGTCCGGCGCCAGCGAGATCGTGCCCAGCGCCTCCCAGGAACCGCCCCCAGGGCGCGCGCTGACGAAGAGGCTCGCCAGATTCCCCTCCCTCTGCCAGACGCGCACGTCGAGGTCGGCGACGTCGCCGCCGCGCGCGTCACGCGCCTCGAGGGCGGCGACGGAGTAGGGGCACTCGGCCTCGAGATCACCCGCCACGGGTTCGGGTACGGCGAGTCCGTCCTCGCAGAACACGACGGCCGCGGGCGCCGCCGCAGCGGCGGCCGGCGAATCCGGCGCGGCGGCGGCGGTGGGGGGCGGCTCCGGCGAGGCCGGGGCGTCCGGCGCCGCCGCGGCGCCGGCGGGTGCCGTCACCGGGTCGGCCGGGGCGTCCGGCGCCGCGGCCACGGGAGCGACAGGCTCTGCGGGGGCAGGTGCGGGCGTCGCTACGCCGCGGCCCGATCCCGCGTCGCATCCGCCGCCGACTGCGAATACCAGGCCGGTTATCGCGAGGGCTGTCGCACGACACGCCGTCTTCATCATCGCACCGCCGCGCCCATCCTAGCGTCGCGACGCCGGCCTCATCGGACTCTCCCGCCTCATCAGAGCAGCGGGTCAGGGCGGCGCTGAGGAGGAGCGACCGGCCAACGCCCGGACGGCAGGTCGGCGCCTCCACCGCCGCGCGCCCGGCGCCGCAACCGCCGCCTCACCACGGGACTCAGGCGGGCCTGCGGGCGGCCGAGAGGTCCGGGGAAGTGGGGCAAGGCCGGGCGCCGCCAATCGACACACGGTCCTTATTGAGATATAGTCTCAATAAGAGTCCCCGGGGCGGCAGCGATTCCGATCTGAACATGGA
>VYDC01000190.1:0-934 GCA_009843585.1 Chloroflexota bacterium
GCCCTCAGGCGCGTCGTCGACTACCGTGCGTGGCGGTCGGCTCAGGGGGAGGCGTGAGCCAGCCGCCCCCGCGCGGGCCGGACGGGCTGGCCGCCGTGAGCAGCTCGCCCCCGCCCCGCCTCTACCTGGACAACGCCGCCTCCACGCCGACCCGGCCCGAGGCGGTCGAGGCGATGCTCCCCTACCTGCAGGCGGGCGCGACGAACCCGTCGGCGCTGCACGCCAGCGGGCGGCGGGCCCGCGAGGGGCTCGAGCGGGCGCGGGAGCAGGTCGCCTCGGTGCTCGGCGCGGCGCCCGAGGAGGTGGTCTTCACCTCGGGCGGGACCGAGAGCATCAACGCCGCGATCAAGGGCGTTGCTCTCGCCGAGCGCGACGCCGGGGCGGGGGCCCACCTGGTGACCACCGAGGTGGAGCACCACGCCGTGCTGCACTCCATGCACTACCTGGAGCGGTTCGGCTTCGAGGTCGACTACGCGGGCGTCGACGGGGTCGGGCGCGTCGATCCGGCGGCGCTGGAGGCCGCGATACGCCCCGACACGGTGCTCGTCTCGGCGATGTACGCGAACAACGAGGTCGGGACGGTCGAGCCCGTCGCCGAGATCGCGGAGCGGGTGCGCGCCCGGGGGCGGGCCCTCGGCCGGCACATCGCGCTGCACACCGACGCGGTGCAGGCGGCGAGCAGCCTTCCCCTGGATGTGAACGAGCTCGGCGTCGACTCGCTCTCGCTCTCGGGCCACAAGTTCGGCGCCCCCAAGGGGACGGGCGTCCTCTTCCTGCGCCGGGGGGTGCCGTTCCTCGAGCAGCTCTCGGGCGGCGGCCAGGAGCGGCAGCGGCGCTCGGGCACCGAGAACGTGGCGGGCGCCGTGCGGCGCGGGCCGGGGCAGGGGGTGGGGCGGGGCGCGCGGGGCCGGGTAGGCCGGGGGTCGCGCCCGCC
>VYDC01000190.1:944-2817 GCA_009843585.1 Chloroflexota bacterium
CTCGCGACGGCGCTGTCGTTGGCGCAGGCCGAGCGAGACGAGTTCGCGCGGGTGACGCGCGAGCAGCGCGACCGCCTGCTCGCCGGCTTGCTCGAGGCCTGCCCCGACGCGCGCCTCAACGGCCCGCGCGAGGGCCGCCTGCCCCACAACCTGCACCTCTCCTTCCCCGGCGTGGACGGCGAGAGCTGCGTGCGGGCGCTGGACGAGCTCGGGATCGAGTGCTCGGCCGGCGCCGCCTGCACCTCCGGGGCCTGGGAGCCCTCGCACGTCCTGCTCGCGATGATGGTGCCCCTGGAGTGGGCGGTCGGCTCGGTGCGCCTCACGCTCGCGCCGGATCTCCCGCCCGAGCGCGTCGACTACGTCGTCCGCGAGCTCCCCGGGGTCGTGCGACGCCTCCGCGACGAGGGCGTCTCCCTCCCCGGGGCGGCCCCCGCGCAGTAACTGTATATGCTCTTTACAGTTCCGCGGGTCGCAACATATAATCTGTATACGTCGATGATCCCCGTCGACGTCGAGCAACGACTGGACCACTCCCCGTGCCCGACACCGTCTTCGACGACTATCTCGACCTGGTAGAGGCCGCCCGCGAGCTGAGCATCCACCCGCAGAGCCTGCGCCGCCTCATCAAGCAGAAGCGGATCCCGGCGACGATGTTCGCCGGGAAGTACCTCATCGAGCGCGACAAGCTCGAGATCTTCAAGTCCAGCTACGACCCCCGCCCCGGTCGCAAGCCGATCCGGCGCCTGCTCTGAGACCGCACCCCCCGCCGGCGCGGCCGGCGAGCGGGGGGCGCGGGGAGCCTCGCCCCTAGTCGAACTCGGAGCGCGATCCGCTCTCGCCCCGGAGGTAGCGGATCGCCGCCGTGTGCTCGTCGTCTGTGATCCGCCCCTGCCCGTGGAGGAAGGTGAGGAGCACCTCGAGGGTGAGGATCGGGTGCAGGCGCACGCCGATCTGCTGCAGGCGGCGCTCCGCGCCCTGCTCGCGGTCGACGATCACCACCGCGTCGCGCACGTAGATCCCCGCCTCGCGCAGGCGCAGCACCGCCTCCACCAGGGATCCGCCCCCCGCGGAGAGGTCGTCGACGACGAGCGCGGTGTTGCCCGGCCGGTAGATCCCCTCGATCTCGACGCGCGTGGCCCCCGTGTCCCAGGCGGCGCGCGGCCGCACGTAGAGGAGCGGCAGGCCCATCTGCAGCGAGAGCGCCGTCGCGATGTGCAGCCCGCCGATGGGGACGCCGGCGATGAGCTGGAAGGGGTGCACCGGGCGGTTGCGGAGGGTGAGCGCCGTGCGCAGCTCGTCCTCGATGAGCCGGGCGATCCGCGCCAGCCCGCCCGGGCGCGCGATGATCAGCTTCGGGTTGATGAAGACGGGCGAGTGCTGCACGGTGCGGCCGAGGGTGTAGTCGCCGAACTGCACGCAGCCGAGCCGCCAGAGCAGCTCGGTGAGCCAGAGCCGCTCCCCGGATCCGCGCTCCCCGCCCGCGCGCCCGCGCGGCCCGCTCACCTTCCCGCCCCGCTCCCGGCGCGCCGCCACGCCGCGGGGTTGACGAGGTGGGCCGGTCGCTCGCCGCGGAGCGAGGCGAGGAGGCCGTCGACGCTGAGCTCGACCATGCGCGCGCGCGTCTCGCGCGTCGCCGATCCGAGGTGCGGGAGGACTATCAGGTTGGGCGCCGAGAGCAGCGGGTGATCGGGGGGGAGCGGCTCCGGCACGGTCACGTCGAGCGCCGCGGCCCCCAGCCGCCCGCTCTCGAGCGCCGCGCGCAGCGCCTCCTGGTCCACGACCCCGCCGCGCGACGTGTTCACGAAGATGGCCCCCGGCTTCATCTGCGAGAACGCGTCCTCGTCGAAGGGCCCGGAGGTCTCGTCGCTGAGCG
>VYDC01000264.1 GCA_009843585.1 Chloroflexota bacterium
TCGAACCTCTAACGGTCTTCCCGGCAGACGACTACGCGGTGCGGGCGGACGTCGCGCGTTCCGTCGTCCCGGGGCGCGAGGCGGCCGGCGGGGAGAGCCGCGCTGGACGATAAGAGCTGCCGCACGCTCGAGCTGCCGACGGTGCTCGACCGCCTCGCCCGGCTCACCGCCTCCCCCGCGGGCCGCGAGCGCGCCCTGGCGCTGCGCCCCGTCGCCGAGCGTCCCGCCGCCGTTCTCCGGCAGCGCCTCGCGGCCGAGGCGGCGTGGCTCCGCGAGGCCTCGGTCTCGCCCGGGCTCGGCGCCGCCCGCGACGTGCGGGATTCCGCCGACGCCGCTGCGCGCGGCCTGCGGCTCGCTCCCCTGGTCCTGCGCGAGGTGGCGGACACCATCCGCTGCGCCGCCGGCGTCCGCCGCGCCCTCGCGCGGGCCCGGGAGGGCGCGCCGCTGCTCGCGGCCGAGGGCGCGGCGCTCCCCGACCTCGACGCCCTCGGCCGGCTTCTGGACGGGGCGATCGACGCGCGCGGCGAGCTGCTCGACGGGGCGAGCGCCGAGCTCTCGCAGATTCGCTCAGAGCTCGCGGAGACGCACGACCTGCTGCTCGCGCGCATGCAGTCGATCGTCGCCTCGCCGACGCTGCGCCCCGCCCTCTCCGACGCCATCGTCACCCAGCGCGACGGCCGCTACGTCGTCCCCGTCCGCGCGGAGGCGCGCTCGGCGCTTCCCGGCGTCGTGCACGACACCTCGTCGTCCGGCCGCACGGTCTATGTCGAGCCCTTCGCCGTCGTCGAGCTCGGCAACCGCTGGCGCGAACTCAGGGTGCAGGAGCGGCGCGAGGTCGAGCGCATCCTCCGTGAGCTCTCCGGCGTCGTCGGCGAGTCGGCGGCCGATCTCGTCGCGAGCGTCGAGCGGCTCGCCGCCATCGACCTGGCCTTCGCCTCGGCCGCCCTCGGCCGGGAGCTCGGCGCCGGGCTGCCCGCCGACCGGGGGCCCGAGCAGCCCTGGCTGATCGACGCGCCGGGGGAGCTGCGCCTGCTCGGCGCCCGGCACCCCCTGCTGGTGTGGGAGGGCGGCGAGGTCGTCCCGGTCTCGCTCGCGGTCGGCGGCGCGGAGCGCGGTCTCCTGATCACGGGCCCGAACACGGGCGGCAAGACCGTGGCGCTCAAGAGCGCCGGCCTGATCACGCTCATGGCGCTGTGCGGCCTGCCGGTCCCGGCCGAGGCCGGCTCCACCATCCCCGTCTACGACGCCGTCTTCGCCGACATCGGCGACGAGCAGTCCATCGAGCAGTCGCTCTCGACCTTCTCCTCGCACGTGACGGCGATCATCGACGTGATCGAGCGCGCCGGCGCCCGCTCGCTCGCGCTGCTCGACGAGCTCGGCGCCGGCACCGATCCCCAGGAGGGGGCCGTGCTGGCGGTGGCGATCGTGGAGAGCCTGATCGCGGCCGGCGTCACGCTCATCGCAACGACCCACCACGGTGAGCTGAAGGCGCACGCGCACGACCATCCGCTGCTGCTCAACGCCTCGGTCGAGTTCGACGTCGAGACGCTCTCCCCGACCTACCGGCTGCGGATGGGGATCCCCGGCGAGTCAAACGCCCTGGCGATCAGCGAGCGGCTGGGGATGCCCGCCGACGTCGTGGAGGCCGCGCGCGGTGCGATCGCCGGAGACCAGCGGGAGCTGGCGCGCATGCTGGCCGACCTCAGGGAGCAGCTCGAGCGCGCCGAGTCGCGCGCGGGGGAGGCGGAGCACGATCGCGCCGAGGCGAGGCGGCTGCGCGCCGAGCTGGCGGCGCGCTACGAGGAGCTCGAGGTGGAGAGCGAGCGGCGGCGCGCGGAGGCGACGCGACGCCTCGACGAGGAGCTCCGGGACACCGAGCGCCTGCTCCAGCGCACGAGGCGGCAGGTCGAGGCGGCGCGCCTCGAACAGGCCGCCGCCGACATGGCGCGCGCGAGGGAGGCGGCCCGCGCCGTGCGCCGCCCACCGCCCGCTCCCCGGCCGGCCTCAGGGGGGCGCCGGGGGACCGTCGCCGTGGTGCCGGGCGCGCGCGTCTGGCTCGCGGGCATGGCGGTCCCCGGCGAGGCGGTGAGCCCGCCCGACGCGCGCGGCGAGTTCGAGCTGACGCTGGGCGCCCTCCGGACGCGCGCGCGGCTCGCCCAGGTCGTGCGCACGGAGGTGCCGCGCTCGGACGAGGGCGCCCGGGTGCGGCTCCCGAGCACGCCCGTCGACGATCCCGGGGAGTCGATCGAGGTGCGCGGCCGCACGCTCGACGAGGCGCTGCCCGCCGTGGAGGAGTACCTGGATCGCGCGATCCGCTCCGGGCGCAGCCGCGTGCTCGTCATCCACGGCAAGGGGACGGGGACGCTCCGCCGCGCCGTGCGCGAGCTGCTCGCACGCCATCCGCTCGTCGCATCGCACGAGCCGGCGGAGAGCGCCGAGGGCGGCGAGGGCGTCACCGTGGCGCACCTCGCGTCTCTCTAGCGGACCGGCGACCCCCCCGAGCCCCCGCCGACGCGATGAGCGCGGAGAGGTCGCCGTCGTCGTTGAGGGAGAGGAGCTCGTATCCGTCCGGCGCTCCGCCCAGGACGGCGACGGAGCAGTTGGGAAGATAGAGCCGCGGCCAGGCGTCATTCGCCACGCCGAGGGCGTGCGCGAGGACTGCCCCGATCACGCCGCCGTGCGTGACGGCGGCGGCGTGATCGCCCCGGTGCCGCCCGGCGAGCTCGCCGACGCGGCGGAGCACGCGGCGCCCGAACGCCTCCGGCCCCTCCTCGCCGGGGAGGGTGCCCCCGCGCCACCGGGCGCGGCCGACGCCGAGACGTTCCTCCACCTCGGCCCAGCGGAGCCCCTCGGCGGCGCCGTAGCCGTACTCCCGGAGATCGGGCTCGGCGACCACCTCCACGCCGATGGCCCGGGCGAGGGGGGCGGCGGTCTCCCGGGCGCGCGCGAGCGTGCTGCTGTAGAGCGCGGTGATCGGCGGCCGGCGCAGGCTCAGGCGTTCGGCGAGCGCGGAGGCCTGCCGGCGGCCGAGCGCCGTGAGCGGCTCGTCGCGCCAGCCCTGCACGGTGCCGGCGGCGTTGCCCCGCGACTGCGCGTGGCGCACGAGCACGAGCGTCACGGCGAGCCGTTCTCCTCCCGGCCGATCACCGCGAGGAAGTTGTGCAGGATGCGGCCCGTCGCTCCCCAGATCAGTGTGCGCTCAAAGAGGAAGGCATCCTCCGAGCGCGTCAGGCCGCGCACGATGACCGAGGCGCGCACGCGCGAGCGGTGGCCCCGGAGATGGGAGAGCGGCACCTCGAGCAGGCGCTCGACCTCACCGGGATGCGGGCGGAAGGGGCCGGGCCAGGCCGGGTCGAGCGCGCCGACGAAGGGGGAGACGGCGTAGCCCGTGCCGGTCGTGATGTCGTCGAGCCGGCCGAAGACCTCGACGGCGCCCGGGGGCACCCCGATCTCCTCGGCCGTCTCGCGCAGCGCCGTCTCGCGCAGCGAGCCGTCTGTCTCCTCGCGCCGCCCGCCGGGCAGGCTGACCTGCCCCTTGTGATCCTCCACGAGGGTGGTGCGCTGCTGGAAGATGAGGCGCTCCTCGCCGGCCCGCGCGTCGAGCAGGAGCAGCACCGCCGCCGGCAGGAAGCGGCCGTCACCGGCGACCGTCGCGCCTCGGCCGGCCCCGGGCGCCTCCCACCCGCTGAGGCGCGGCCGGTAGGCGGCGAGAGAGGCGCGCAGGCGCTCGCGTTCGCTCATCCCCATCTCCCCGGCCCCGCGCACCCCGGGTCAGCCGGCGGCGACCTCGCGGAGCCGCCCGCTCGCGCAGTCGTAGACGAAGCCGCGCACGTCCTCCCCGCTCACCAGGAAGGGGCTGGCGCGCAGTCGGGCGATCGACTCGCGCACGTCGCCGTCGAGATCGCTGAACGCCCCCATCGCGAAGGGGGGGCGCACGCCCGCGTCGCGCTCGATCGCGTCCCCAAGCTCATCGTCGCGGAAGCTCATCATCCCGCACTCGGTGTGATGGATGAGCATGATCGAGCGCGTCCCGAGCAGCCGCTGCGAGATCGTCAGCGATCGAATCGCGTCGTCCGTGATCACGCCCCCCGCGTTGCGGATCACGTGCGCGTCGCCCTCGCGGATCCCGAGCAGGCGGTGGGTGTCGAGACGCGCGTCCATGCACGCCACGACCGCGAGGCCGAGCTGAGGCGCCCCGGGGGCCCCCGAGCTCTCGAAGCCCTGTGCGTAGCGCTCGTTGCGCGCGAGCAGCTCGTCGATGACGGACATCCGGTCCCCTCCGGGCGCCCGGGCGTGCCCGGGCGCGGCCTATCGCGATCCGGGCGGAACGACCCGGACGGTGATGATGTCGGTGTCGTGGAACTGCTGGTGCCTCACGGAGGAGGCGTAGCTCCGCAGGAGCACGAGCGAGAGCTCGTGCTCGGCCGGCTCCTCCGTGTCGTGCTGCTGGAGCTGCCGGATCTGATCCTCGAGGTTGGCCTCGTCGCCCCCGCCGATGAACTCGAGGTCGGCGACCGGGCCCTCGCTCGACGCCAGCACGACGAGCTGGCGATCCTCCTTCGCCTCCGGCTCCTCCTCGCCGGCGAGATCGAGCGGGGCGAGCACGAGGAGCGTCTCCTCCGCGACCGCCCGCAGCCTCTCCTCCATCGCCTCGTCCCAGCTCCGGCGCCGGGCGAAGGAGGTGATGAACTCGTTGAGCTCGGGGAGGGCGTCGATGTGCAGGCGCGAGGAGAACCGCATCCGCCGCGGGTTCGTGAGCTCGAGGTAGAGCACCATCACGATGGCGGCGAGCCCGCCCGTCGTGATGCCGCTCTTGAGCAGCGCGTCCCACACGAGGCCGAGATCGGGGAGCGCGAAGAGCTTGAACTGGAAGGCGGCGGCGATCCAGAAGCAGACGCCCGAGACGGCGATCTTCTCCCTGTTCTGCTCGTTGCCGATCACCGTCTGCGCGCCGTCGACGAAGAGGGATCCGGTCACCATGATCAGGTAGCCGGCCATCACCGGCCCCGGGATGCTGCTCAGCAGCGCCGAGAACTTCGGGAGGAAGGCCACGGCGATCAGGATGGCGCCGATCGCGTAGCCCAGGCGACGGCTCGCGACGCCGGTGATCTGCGTGAACGAGACGATGCCGGGGTTGACGGCGTTGGGAACGGTCCCCGCGAGCCCGGCCAGCGCGTTGCTCGCGCCGGCGCCCGCCACGGCGCCCTGGACCTGGCGGAAGTCGATGGCCCGGTTGTCGCGCCAGGCGACCCGCTGCATCGCGATCGCCGCCCCGTTCGCCTGGATGGAGATGATCACGCCCAGGAAGAAGAACGCCGGGAGCAGCGTCCAGAAGGAGATCCCCAGGTCGAACCCGAGCTCCGGGAGCTCGCGGGGGAGCCCGACCCACGCCGAGTCGGCGATGCGCCCCGTCTCGAAGATGCCGAGCGCTCCGGCGGCGACGCAGCCGACGATGATGCCGGCGAGCGGCCCCCAGAAGCGCAGGAGGGCCGAGCCCCGGAGCATGAGGGCGGCCGCGACGGTCATCGTCACCAGCGCCGTGACCGAGGCCCTCTCCGGCTCGACGAGGGTGGCCCGGTCCAGGAGGTCGAAGACGACCGAGGCGAGGGTGATCGAGAGGATCATCACCACGGTGCCGCCGACGATGGGCGTGACGACCCTCCGCAGCAGGAAGAGGCGCCTGGAGACGACGAGCTGGACCGCCGCCGAGAGCAGGACCAGCGCCGCGAGCGTCGTCGGCCCGCCCTCCTCCAGGGCGGTGATGCAGAAGGGGATCGCGAAGGCGGCCGTGAACATCGGGAGCACCGAGCCCGAGCCCATGAACCCGATCCGGCGCACCTGGATGATGGTGGAGAGCCCCACCACCACCAGCGAGGCGAAGACCGACCAGACCAGGTAGACCTCGCCGCTCTCGGAGGCCGTCGCGACGACGACCGGCGTCACGAGCAGCGTGGCCGAGGCGATCAGGCTGAACTGCGCCCCGTACGCGAGCGAGGCGGGCAGCGTGGGATTCTCGTGCGCCTCGTAGCGCGGGGTCTGCGCCGGGGCGGCCGCCATCGGGCCCTACACCGCCGCCGGCGGGCACGAGCCGGGCCCGCGCCGGCGCCCCGGTGCCCCGCCGCCGCGCGTGGGGCGCGTGCGCGACGCGGCGGCCGGACTCACCACCGCTCCGACCGCTCGGCGTAGACGTGCGTCGGCAGGCGGTAGCCGATCCCCTCCTCGTCGTAGTTGGAGATGTCGAAGAGGGTGGTGAAGGCGTCGCCGCGTGAGTGGCCCGGGAAGAGCCTCTGCACCAGCGTGTCGTAGCGCTGCTTCCACCGGAACCAGGCGAGCACGCCGAGCGAGGTCACGAACCTGGGCTTCGGCGGGTAGAGGAGCTGCCCGGCCATCTCGTTCCCGATCAGCGCGCGCGAGACGTGGTAGACGTACGCCGAGAGCTCGCCGCGCTCCTCGGGCGCGGTGACGCCGGCCACGAGGGGCGCGGAGTTCACGAGCGAGTTCGCGAGCGCGGCCGCCTCCATCCCCGGGACGGGCTCGCAGAGGAGTCCGACGCGGAAGAGCTCGCGCGCGTCCTGCTCGGTCCGGTAGAGGATCGTCTCCGGGATCCCCATCAGGTGTCCGCTGTAGCGCCAGATCTGCATGAAGCTCGCGCGCTCCTCGCGGCTGAAGGAGGCGCCGAGCCGTCGCATGTGCCTGAGCAGGCGACCGGAGAAGGCCGTGATGGCGAACCCGACATGCGCCGCGCTCAGCGGGACGCCCCACGCCTCCTCATCCCAGTCCTCGGAGTTCGCCAGCAGGCGCCGGACCTGCGCGTGGACGAAGCGGATGCGCACGGAGAGCTTCCAGCCGTCGCCCTCCCGCTCGAGGCCGCCGGGGAAGAAGAGCTCGATCATGTGGCGGTTGTTCTGCTGCAGGCGGCGGACGCCCTGATCGCGGAGGCGGCCCGTGATGAAGAAGGACTTGGAGATGTTGGTCGAGAACCCCTCCACCAGGACGCCCGCGAGCATGCCGGCGAGCACCAGGTTGGAGTGGCGGTGGAACACGCGGATGCCGGGACCGAAGGAGTCGAGGTCGACCCACGGGGGCGGCGTCTCGAGGCCCTGGAAGAAGGACTGGACGAGCGGCGGGGCGTCGCGGAGGACCTCCGTCTCCTGATCCATCCCGGCCTGCAGGAAGCGGTGTGCCTGCTCCGGCTCGAGCGTTGAGAGCTCCTCCATGAGCGCGTCGGCCTCGGGGTCGGCGACGCGGGTGTGGGCGACGTAGCGCTCGGCGAGCTCCGCGTCGACGCGGCGGGCCCGCTCGTATCCGTCCTGGTAGTCGGTCGGGACGTTCATCTGCCCGTGAGCCCTAACCGCTCTGATCGCCCGCCGGCTCGATCCGGAGATCGGGAAGCCAGTTCAGCCAGGAGGGGAGGTACCAGTTCCGCCGACCCAGCACCTCCATGCTCGCAGGCACGAGCACGGACCGCACCAGGGTCGCGTCGAGCAGGATCGCCACGGCGAGGCCGAACCCCACCTGCTGGTTGATGATCGTGTCGCCCGAGGCGAAGGCGCCGAAAACGACGACCATGATCAGCGCCGCGCCGGTGATGAGCGACGCCGTCGACCGAAGCCCGTAGGCGACCGCGGCGGCGTTGTCGCCCGTCTCGTCGTAGCGCTCGCGGATGCGGCTCAGCAGGAAGACGTGGTAGTCCATCGAGAGCCCGAAGAGGATCGAGAAGAGGAAGAGCGGGATCCAGGCGTCGATCGCCTCGGCGTGCTGGAAGACGAAGAGGCCCTCTCCCTTCTGGAAGACCAGGACCAGCAGCCCGTAGGCGGCGCCGACGGAGAGCAGGTTCATCAGGATCGCCTTGATGGGGATCACCACCGACCGGAAGACCAGCATCAGGATCAGGAAGCTCACTCCCAGCACGAAGGCGAAGACCACCGGCGTGTAGGTGTCGACGACCTCGAAGATGTCGGCGGTGAGGGCGGTCCGTCCGCCGACCACGACCTCCGCGGGGACGCCGTCGAAGGCGGCCGGGATGTAGCTCTCGCGCAGATCCTCGACGGCGTCGACGGCCGGACGCGCGCTCGACTCACCCGGGGGCGCGACCGAGAGCAGGGCGAGGTCGCCGGGCGGGTTGACGACGAGCCCCGACGGCAGGACCTGGTAGCCGAGCAGCCGCAGGCCGGCGAGCTCTGCGGGACTGAGCAACTGCTCGGGGCGCAGCAGCGTGAAGCGCGAGTCTCCCTCGATGGCCTCGCCCAGCGCGGCGATCGCCCGCTCGACCTCGGGAGAGCCGATCTCGCCGTCGATCACGATCTCCGCGGGCGAGACGAGGCCGAAGGAGAACTCCTCCTCCAGCACGAGGAAGGCCTCGCGCGTCTGGGCGCCCTCGGGGAAGACGTCGACGCCGTTCAGCCCGGTGTCGATCTCCAGGTAGAAGTAGGCGGCGGCGAGCATGGGGGCGCCGACGGCGACGATGCCGACGAGCGGAAACCTGACGACGACGCGCGTCATCGCATCCCAGAAGCCGTCGCGACGGGCGCCGTCTCCCGCGGCGCGGCGCGCCACGGGAAGCGAGAGCCGGTTCACGTTGTGGCCGAGCAGGCCGAGCACGGCCGGCAGCAGCGTCAGCGTCGCGGCGAGGGCGACGAGGACCACGATGATCGCGCCGAGCCCTATCGACTGGAAGAACGAGGCGGGGACGATGAGCATCCCCAGGAGCGCCACGACGACTGTGAGCCCGCTGAAGAGCACCGTGCGCCCGGCGGTCGCGCCGGCGCGCTCGGCCGCCCCGATGCTGTCCAGCCCGCGCTCCATCTCCTCACGGAAGCGCGAGATGATGATGAGCGAGTAGTCGATGCCGACGGCGAGGCCGATCATCGTGACCATGAGGGTGATGAAGAAGATCAGCTCCAGCACCTGGCCCGCGAGCGCCACCACGCTCAGGGCGATGACGATGGAGACGATGGCGAGGGCGAGCGGCACGAGCGCCGCCACCACGGCCCCGAAGAGGACGAGCAGGACGGCGAGGGCGATGGGAACCCCGAATCGCTCCCCGCGCTCGAGGTCCCGCTCCGCGAGCTCGTTCGACTCGTGGGCGATGCTGGCCGTTCCCCCGACGAGAACGCGGAAACCGTCCCCGGTGTTGGCCTCCTCGACGAGCTTCACCACCTCGACGACATCCCCGGTCGCCTGTTCGAGATCCCCGGCGAGGATGAGCGGCAGGATCGTCGTCCGCCGGTCGGCGGAGACGAGTGCGTCGTCGTTGCCCTCGTAGTAGTGCCGCCCGCTCCGGACGATCTCCGGCCCGAGCGCGACCACCTCGGAGAAGAGCGACTCGACCTTCCCGCGGAACGCGGGGTCGTCCACGGAGAGCTCGTCCGACTGGACGACGATGATCTCCGTCACGGGCTCCGGGCCCCGCAGCCGCTCCTCGAGCAACGTCGACGCTCTCGTGGCCTCGACCTCGGTCGTGAGCGAGAGCTCGGTGGTCGTGGCTCCCGCGAGCAGCCGGCCCGCGACGACGAGCGCCACCGCCACCAGCAGTGCCCAGATCGCGATCGTCCACCACGGCCTGCGCGCGCTGATGCGGGCGAGAGCGTCCGTCACGAGTCTGCGACCTCCCCAGGGTGACGCAGCCGCGTCACACGATCGCACCGACGCGCGAGCCGACGACGGCGCCTCGCAGCGTGAGATGCACGCGCGGCGTCCACCGCGATCGCGTCCGGCCCGGTCATTGTACGGGCACCGCGTCGTCTAGCTGACGCGGTCGGGCGGTGCCCCCCGCCGCGGCGGCGGCGTCAGCCCGGCCGCCTCGGCCCGGCGGCTGCCCCGGAGTCCGCGACCCCGCCGGGGTGCATCACACCCCTCGGGAGCCCTTGGTGCGCGGCACCGGGTGCCCTCCGTTGTAGGCGGCCGCCGCTCGCACCAGCTCCCTGAGGGCGAACGCGTCGATCGTGCCCGCCCATCCACTCCGGCATCGCGCCGGGGCGCGAGGGCGTGGTGAACGGTGTCATCACGACAGAGCACGGTGGTGCGCTCGCCTTCTGCGACGTCTACCGGTTCTCGTCAGCCCGGGGCACGAAGATGACGATCACGCCGATATGTCGTACACCGTCGACGTGAGCGGCGGAGGTTAAGGAATGCAGAAGATCGTCACGCACCTGTGGCCGGCTTCGAGCTGGCCGGGCAGGCCTTCCGCATCATCAACGGCGGCCCCCAGTACACGCACAGCCCGGCGATGTCGCTCCTGGTCAACTGTGTCGACCAGGAGGAGGTGGACGGACTGTGGGAGCGCCTGACGTCCGACGGCGGCGAGGAGGGTCAGTGCGGCTGGCTCACCGACCGCTTCGGCGTCTCCTGGCAGATCTCGCCGATCGCGCTCGGCGAGATGATGGCGAGCCCCGACTCGGCAGCGGTCGAACGCGTCACCGCGGCGTTCCTGGGAATGCGCAAACTGGACATCGCCGAGCTGGAGAGGGCCTTCCGCGATGAGTAGGGCCGCGGCCGACCGTCACGCACCGCGGGAGGTGGACGGGTACCCGGCCGCGCAGGCGCCCGAGTCTCGCGCCACGCTCGAGCAGCTGCGGGCCATCATGCGCTCGGCCGCCCCCGACTGCTCGGAGCGCGTCGGCTGCAGGATCCCGATTTTCGGCCTGACGTCGGACCTCGTCGGCATCTCCGCAGCGAAGAGCCACTGCGTGGCCGCCGGCTGACGGCGCGCTCACCCCGGATCTCCGCAGGGGCACCGCGCCCCACGTCGCCGACGCATCGGTCCGAGGGCGAGGGCCGTTGGTCCCGGCTACTCGGACTCTGCGTAGGTGAGAAGCCACTCTCCTTCGAATTCTTCCCAGATGAACACCATCTTCACGGAGCCCAGCGGGAAGCGTCCGGTGTGCCGGATCTCCCATCTGCCCGGGGCGATCTCCGTCGGCGGAGACGTCTCCTCCGCGTTGATGCTGACGCCGAACGCCCTGAAGGGCTCCATGTTCGACCGGACCTCTTCTTCCTGAGCCTCCCAGTAGCCCTCCTCGTAGAAGGCCTTGAGCGCGTCGGGATCGTGCGTGTTGTAGACCTCCCACACCTGCATGGTCTTCTCGCGGAGGTGTTCCACGATCTCTGCCTGCTCGCCGGAAGCGGCGACCCCGGATGCGCTCTCGGCGGCAGCAGGCTCCGCGCGGGACGTCTCGGCGGTCGCCTGCGCGGGCGCGGGCGTCGCGGCGTCCCCGTCCCCTGGCGCCTCCTCGGCCGACCCGCCGCACCCGGTCAGGACGAGGGACAGCGCCACGACGACCGCCGGGGCCGCTCCTTTCGGCAGCATGCCGTCCCCCTCCCGCAGCGGCAGCCGCGACCCGGGCGCCTGACCCGCCCGCGCGGGTCATCGGAGCCGCGGAGCCGACGTGAGGCCTCTCTGCCTCTCCCCCGCCGCGGCTCACGCGGCCCGCGCCAGCCGCGGGGCAGACGCACTCCGGAATTCGCCCTGAACGACGAAGTCGCCGTCCAGGGGGTCGTGGTGGGCCCGCCAGGATTCGAACCTGGGACCGATCGGTTATGAGCCGACTGCTCTAGGCCGCTGAGCTACGGGCCCGGAGCACACGAGGCACGCGACCTCGAGCCTCCCGCACGGCGTCTGCGACGGCGCTGCTGCCCGCCAATCCGTCGCGGCAGCGCGCGCCGGTCGACACTCGACCTAGCGTGCTCGGGGAATCCTAGCAGCCCCTCGCTCGTGCCCGCACGGCCGCCGGAGGGCCTGGCCGCCGGGCGCGGCCGCGCTCTCCGGCCGGGAAGCGCCCCGTGCTACGCAAGCGGTCCGAGCGGTTCGCCGCCGAGGATGTGCAGGTGCAGGTGGGGCACGGTCTGGCCCGCATCGCGCCCGCAGTTCAGCACGAGGCGGTAGCCGCCCTCTTCCAGGCCCTGTGCCCGCGCGATGGCCGCAGCAACCCTCAGCATTCGACCGGCGAGCGGCTCGTGCGAGGAGTCGAGCCCGGCGGGCGAGGTCGGCGGTTCGCCTCGCGGGATCACGACGATGTGGGTCGGCGCCTGGGGCGCGATGTCCCGGAACGCGACGAAGTCCTCGTCCTCGTGCACGCGATCGCTGGGGATCTCCCCCCTGAGGATGCGCGCGAACGTGTTGTCCTGATCGTACGGCGCGTGAATGTCGATCCCCCCGAGCTCGCTCACAGCGATCCCCCCTGTCCGCACGGGTCCTCTGTGGTCACGGCGCCGCCTACCGTGGCACCGCCGCACGCACGTGGCGATCCGGAGCGAGCCTACCGCGGCCCGGCCTCCGGGATGCGGCGGCCGCACGACCGCGCGCGACCCGGTCCGACTGTATCCTCGCGCCATGACCGAGTGCGCCATACGCCTGCTCAACCTCACCAAGCGCTTCGACGGCGAGCAAGAACCCGCCGTGTCGGCGCTGAGCCTCGACGTCCCGCGCGGCAGGACCGTGGCGCTGATCGGTCCATCCGGCTGCGGGAAGACGACGACGCTCCGCATGATCAACCGCCTAGTCGAGCCGACCTCGGGGCGAATCGAGATCGACGGCGAGGACGCGAGTGCGCGGCCGGTGGCCGAGCTTCGCCGTAGCATCGGGTACGTGATTCAGGAGGTCGGGCTCTTCCCGCACCAGACCGTCTCCCAGAACATCGCGACCGTGCCGCGCATGCTGCGGTGGGACCGCGGCCGCATCGACGAGCGCGTCGCGGAGCTTGCCGACCTCCTGGGGCTGGAGACGGAGCAGCTCGGGCGCTACCCCGACGAGCTGTCCGGGGGCCAGCAGCAGCGCGTCGGCGTCGCCCGCGCGCTCGCCGCCGATCCCCCCGTGCTGCTGATGGACGAGCCGTTCGGAGCCGTGGATCCGATCGTGCGCACGCGGTTGCAGGATGAGCTGCTCGCGCTCCAGGAGCGGCTGCGCAAGACCATCGTCATCGTCACCCACGACATCGACGAGGCGGTCAAGGTCGCCGACAACGTGGCCCTCCTGAACATCGGCGGGAAGCTGGAGCAATACGCCGCGCCGGACGATCTCCTCCACTCGCCTGCGAACGCCTTCGTCGAGCAGTTCCTCGGCGAGGACCGCGAGATGAAGCGCCTCGCCCTGAAGCGGGTCGGCGACCTGCCGTTCGAACGGGGCCCGGTGCTGGACCTCGGAGCCGCCCCCGCCGAGGCGCGAGCGCTGCTCGGCGACGCCCGCTCGGAGTGGCTCGGACTGACGCAGGACGAGCGCTTCGCCGGCTGGGTCCCCCGGGAACGCGTCGACACCGCGGCCACGCTCGACGCGCTGCCGCGGGAGCTCCCTGCGGCGCAGGTGCATCCCGGCAGCACGCTGCGCGAGGCGATGGAAGTGATCATGAACTCCCGGACGTCGGTCGCCGTCATCGATGACGGCGGGCGCTTCGGGGGCGTCGTGACCCTGGAGCAGATCCGTTCGGAGCTCGCCCGGCGCGCCTCGTGATCGCGCCGCTCCAGGCCCAGAACCCGATCATCCGCTGGTCCTGGTTCATCGACGAGTGGGACCAGGTCCAGGCCGCCCTCGTGCAGCACCTGGAGCTCACGCTGCTCGCGCTCGGCCTCGGCCTCCTGCTCTCGGCCGCTCTCGCCACGGTGGCGCTGCGGTACGAGCGGGGCGCACCCCCTATCACGGCGGGCGCGGCCGCCTTCTACACGATCCCGAGCGTCGCGCTCTTCGGGCTGCTGGTCCCGTACACGGGGCTCAGCCGCGCGACGGCCGTCCTCCCGCTCGCCGGCTACACGCTGCTGATCCTCATCACGGCGATCATCGACGGCTTCCGCTCGGTGCCGGCCGAGGTGAGGGAGGCTGCGTCCGGCATGGGGATGAGCCCGAGGCGTCGCGTGCTGACCGTCGAGCTGCCGCTCGCGCTCCCCTACATCATCACGGGCATCCGGATCGCGACCGTCTCCACGGTGGGCCTCGTTACCGTCGCGGCCATCATCGGACAGGGCGGCCTCGGGCGCCTGATCCTCGACGGACTGCGCCGAGCGTTCTGGACCCCGATGACGATCGGCGCGTCCCTCTCCATCCTGCTCGCGCTGATGCTCGACCTCGCCATCTACCGCCTCGGCGCAGCGGCGACGCCCTGGACCAGGCGGAGGGGCGCATGATCCCCCTTCCCTTCGCGCAGGCGGCGGTCCCCCGTGGCATCGGCCTGGCTGAGTGGCTCGTCGACGTCGACACGTGGCTCGGTCGCGACGGCATCCTCAGCTCGGGGCTCGACACGGTCACGCTCTGCGCCGCGGTGATGGGCACCGGGATGCTCATCGCCGTCCCCTCGGCCGCGCTCCTCGCGCACTCCCGGCGGGGAGAGCTGACGGCGACCGCGCTGGTGACGCTGGGGCGCGCGGTGCCGACGTTCGCGGTGGCCGCCCTGCTGGTGCCGGTCGCCCTGCGCCGGGGATGGGGATTCGAGCCGTGGCCGATCTTCATCGCGTTGCTCCTGCTCGCCCTCCCGCCGCTCTACCTCAACACCTACACGGCGATCCGCCACGTCGAGGGGGGCGTCGTGGACGCGGCGCGGGCGATGGGCATCGGGGAGCGGACCCTCCTGCTCCGGGTGGAGCTCGCGCTCGCCCTGAGCGTCATCTTCACCGGCATCCGCGTGGCCGCGGTGCAGGTCGTCGCGACCGAGCCGATTCGCGCCTTCCTTGGCGGTGACGGACTCGGCCGGTATGTTCGCGACGGACTCGGCCAGAACAACGACACGCTGATCATCGGCGGGGCGCTGCTGATCGCGGCGCTCGCGGCCACGACCAGCGTGGCCGTGAGCGTGGTCGAGCGGCTGGTCGTGCCACACGGCGTGCGCCGGCTCAAGCAGCGGACGGCAGCTCGGAGGGGGAGCGTGGGATGAGACGAAGCGCGGGCGTGCTCGTGATCGCCGTCGCGACGGCCATGCTGGCGGTCGCGGCGTGCGGGGGCGACGACGGGGGAGATGCGGACGGGCCCACGATCCGCATCCGCGGTCAGGACTTCAGCGAGTCGGTCACGATCGCAGAGGTCTACGGGCAGTTCCTGCGCGGTCGGGGCTACGACGTCGAGCTGCTGACGCCGGCGGGCTTCCGCACCGAGGCGATCGACGGTCTCCGGAACGACGAGATCGACCTGATCATCGACTACATCGGCGGCGAGCTGACGGCGCTCGCACCCGACGCGGCGATCGACGCCGCCGACCCCGACGCGATCATCGCGACGATCAGCCCGATCCACGAGGCGGCGGGCGCGACCGTGCTCGACTACTCCCCGGCGGTGGACGGCGACGCCTTCGTCGTCCGCGGCGACTCCGAGGCGCGAGCGATCTCCGACGTCGCCGGCCTGGGCTACGTCTTCGGCGCGGCAGCCGCCTGCTTCGAACGGCCCCAGTGCTTCCTCGGCTACACGAACCCCGACATCTACGGGATCGAGTTCGCCGACACGGTCACGATCGAGTTCGGGCCGCTCCTCGGCGAGGCGCTCGCCGCGGGCGTCGTGGACGCCGTCGTCTGGAACACGACCGCTCCCCAGATCGGGGTGGAGGGCTTCCGGGTGCTCGACGACGACCGCGGCCTCCACCCCGCCCAGAACATCGCGCCCATCATCAGCACCGCCGTTCTGGAGGCGTGGGGCTCCGGACTCCGCGACGCCCTCAACGAACTCAGCGCCAGCATCACCACGGATGACCTGGTGGCCTGGAACATCGAGACCGACATCGAGCTGCGCGAGTCGGACGACGTCGCGCGCGAGTGGCTGGAGACGAAGGGGCTGCTCTCGCAGTAGGAGCGGATCGCCGCCCGCCCGCGAGGGGGCACGGAACCCCCCGGCTTCCCGTGAGCCGCGGTCGCGACGGCCGTCGCGGCGGGGGGCGACGGGTGGGGCTGCGGGCGCGGGGGAGCGAGGGCGGGGCCGGGCGTCGGCGGGCCCCGCCGCGGGCGGGCCCGGGGCTCGGGGTTCGGCGTCGGGGGGGGCGTCGGTTGGGGGGGTCCGGGCGGCTGCGGGCCCCCCCGCGGCAGGGCCCGGACGGCCGGGGACACGCCGGCGTCCCCGGCGCCCGACCGCGCCCCCGAGCGGGCCCGGCGCTGGCTAGCGCTCCACCTCGACGCCGTTCCAGAAGGCGATGTGGCCGTCGATGTTGCTGGCGGCCTCCTTGGGCTCCGGGTAGTAGAAGGCGGCATCCTGGTTGCGATCGCCGCCCACCTCGAGGGAGTAGTAGCGGGCCGTCCCCTTCCAGGGGCAGACGGTCTCCGTGTCGCTCTCCGTGAGGTACTCGCTCGCGACCGAGGAGCGCGGGAAGTAGACGTTCCCCTCGACGATCTCGTACTCGTCGCTCTCGGCTATCACCGCGCCGTTCCACGTTGCTCGCGCCATCTGCTCCCCCGTCTTCCCGCCGCGCCTGATGCGGCAGCTGATTCTAGCAGCGGCCGCCGGCCCTTCCCGCCGGCCGCCCGCGTGTTCTCGCTTGCGCCGGCACGGGCGCCGTGCGATGAAGATGGCCCGAGGGGCGATGACGGATGGAGGGTCGCCCGTGAGCAGCACTCCGGCCGACGAGAGGTCCCCGACGTCTCCCGAGAGCGCCGCGGCGAGGATGCCGGTGCCGCTCGGCGAGGCGCTGTACACGCTGCGGGCGATCCGGCGCTTCCGGCCCGAGCCCCTCCCCGACGAGGCGCTGCGGACGATCCTGGAGGCGGCGACGCGCGCCCCCTCCTGCGGCAACTCGCAGGGCTGGCGGTTCGTCGTGGTCCGCGACCGCGCGCGGATCGAGGCCTTCGCGCCGCTCTACCGGGAGGCGTGGTGGGCGAAGCGACGGGAGGTCGGCATCCACTCCGTCGAGGACTTCCCGGCCGGCCACCGCGTCATGCCGCACGCGCACGATCTGGCCGAGCATTTCACGGAGGTCCCGGCGCTGGTGCTGCTCTGCGCCACGGAGCGCGGGCCCGACGCCGAGCCGTGCGTCGTCCCTGCGGCGCAGCACCTGCTGCTCGCCGCGCGCGGGCTCGGGATCGGCGGCACGATCACGACGCTCCATCCGGTCGTCGAGGAGCGCGTGCACGACCTCTTCGGCGTGCCGCCCGGGGCGCAGATCGTCTACTGCATCCCCCTCGGGTACCCGGCGACGCCCTTCGGCGCGGTGCGCCGGCGGCCTCTCGGCGAGGTCGTCGCCGAGGAGCGCTGGGATGCCCCGGCGCGCTGGGCGGAGGACGCGGCCCGGAGCTCATGACCGGCACGCCGGGCACCGGGCGACCCGCCTGGCTCTCCGACGCGATGTTCCCGTTCGAGAGCCGCTTCTTCCACGCGCCCGGCGGGCACCGCATGCACTACATCGACGAGGGGACGGGCGCTCCCGTCGTCTTCGTGCACGGGAACCCCTCCTGGTCGTTCGAGTTCCGGCGCCTCGTCGTCGGTCTCCGCGGCGAGTTCCGCTGCGTCGCCCCCGATCACGTCGGGTTCGGCCTCTCGTCGCGGAGCGACCGCCGCGACGATCACCACCCCCGGGCCCACGCCGAACGCTTCGAGGCGCTGCTCGACCACCTCGACCTGCGAGACGCGACGCTCTTCCTCACGGACTGGGGCGGCCCGATCGGCCTGGACGTCGCGCGTCGGCGCCCGGAGCGCGTCGCGAGACTGGTGATCGCCAACACATGGTGCTGGCCGGTGTCGCGCGACCCGCACTTCGTTATGTTCAGCCTGCTGATGCGGAGTCCGCTGGGGCAGCTCCTCATCCGCCGGTCCAACGGCTTCGTGAACCGGGTCATGCCCCGCGCCGTCGGCGACCGCGCGTCGCTCACGCCGGAGGCGCTGAGCCACTATCGCCGCGCGCAGCCGGACCCGGCCGCCCGGGCGGCGAGCGCGGCGCTGCCGGGGCACATAGTCGGCGCAAGCGGCTGGCTCGACTCGATCTGGCGGGAACGAGCCGCCTTCTCGGAGAAGCCGGCCCTCATCCTCTGGGGGTTGCGCGACATCGCCTTCCGCCGCACGGAGCTCGAGCGCTGGGCGGCGGCCCTGCGGCGCGCCGACGTGCATGAGTTCGACGACTGCGGGCACTTCCTCGCCGAGGAGGCGCCGGAGCGGATCCTCCCCGTGATGCGCGAGTTCCTGCGCCGCGCGTAGGCGGCCGGTTCCGCCCGCCCCCGGGCGGCCTCCTACAGCCCCAGCTCCGTGAGCAGCGCCCGCGACGCGGCGGCGAGCGCACTGATCTTGCGCTGCGCCCTCTCGCGCGGGAGGAACCACATCCCGCAGTCCGGCGCCAGGCGCAGCCGCTCCGGCGGCAGCACCTCGAGAGCGGCGCGCGCCCGCGCGATGATGTGCTCGGTGCGCTCCACCGGCGCCTCCGGCGCCAGGTTCAGGAGACCCAGGATCACCGCCTTCTCACCGGCGTGCTCCAGCACGTCGGGCTCGTGCCCGGGCTGCTCGTACTCGATGCTGATCTCATCGACGTCGGAGGCGGCGATCATCCGCATCGCCTCGGCGTAGGCCGGGTTCACGCGCTTGCTGGCGATGTTCTGGGCATAGCCGTAGCAGATGTGCGCCGCGGTGCGCGCCTCGACGCCGGCGACGGTGCGCGAGAGCGCCTCCGTCGCCCAGTCGCGCACGCGCGACTGGTTGAAGTGGAGCTCGGGGTCGTCGATCTGGATCAGGTCGGCCCCCGCCGCCGCCAGCGCGCGCACCTCCTGGTTGAGCGCGTCGGCGAGAGCCAGCATCAGCCGCCCCATGTCCCCGTAGTAGCGGTCGGCGATGCGCACGGCGAGCGTCGCCGGGCCTATCACCGTCACCTTGCTCCGGCGCGAGGTATGGCGGCGCAGGAACTCGAGGTCGGCGACGGAGAGCGGGCCCTCCCAGCGGATCGGGCCGATCACCGTCGGCCCCATCCGCATCATCCCGGTGCGCAGGCGCGAGACGTCGCGAATGGAGATGTAGTCGGCGACGTCGCTCGTGCGCCGCGCCCCCTCCCCGTAGCGGTCGCTCCAGTTCTCGGTGTCGATCCCGCCCAGCCGCATGAAGTAACCGGAGAAGCTCTGCCGCCGCTGCTCGCCGTCGGTGACGTAGTCGAGCCCGGCCCGCTCCTGGTCGGCGATCGCGAGCAGGACGGCGTCGTCCTGGGCCGCCGGCAGGCGCTCCGGCGGGACCCGCCACCACTCGCTCTGATCGATCGCCGTCGGCTTCGAGAGATCGACGAGCCACTGGGGCTTCGCGTAGCTGCCGACGAGCTGCGTGGCGAGAGTGTCGTACGGCACGTCTGACCTCCACATTCACGCCGGGCGCGACGCTCTCGCCCGGGCGGGCGCGTCCTAGCCTAGGCCCGCCGCGCCGTCACGCGCCCCGTCGCCGGCGCCGGCGACGAGGGCTCCCGCGCCCGACCCGTCGTGGCCCCCGTCCCGGGCGATCACCGGCGGCGCGCCGCGATCCGCGGGCGAGGCTGCCCCCGGGCCGCCTCGCGGCTCGCCGGAGGCGGTGAACTCGACCGGGCGCTGCGCGCTGCGATCCACGGTGAGCCGGAAGACGTCGAAGCGGTTGTAGCCGCCGGTCACGTCGTGGAACTGCTTCTGCTCCACGCAGTCGGCGAGGTCGATGTCGGCGTAGAGGATCCCCTCCTCGTCGCGGAGCGCCTCCGACGCCGGCGCGCCGTCGGGACCGACGACCAGGGAGACCCCGCGCGGGCTCTCCTCCAGCACGCGCAGCGCCTCGGCCCCGAGCGGCGCCAGCGCCGCCCGGGTCGAGGCGTCGAGGTAACCCGAGGCGACGACGTTGAAGAGCTTCGCCTCGAAGGCGTGCGCGCCGGCGCGGAGGCGGATGGCCGCCTCCAGGTCGTAGTTGCCGCCGCCCGCCGGATCCCGCGTGGGCCACGCGGGCGGGTAGCTGGAGACGTGGACCTGCTCCCCCTGGGCCGCGAGCGCGTAGCGGGCGAGCGGGTTCGTGTTCTCGCCGCAGATCAGCATGCCGAGCCGCCCGGCCGGGCTCTCCACCACGCGCAGCCCGGCGCCGTCCCCCGGCGCCCAGGTCAGCTTCTCGTAGAAGGTCGGCACGAGCTTGCGATGGTGGTTGAGCACGGAGCCGTCCGGCCCGAGGAGCAGGTTGGCGTTCCAGAGCGTGCCGACGCTCTGCGCCGTGCCCTCGGTGAGGCCGAGGGAGACGACGACGCCGCGCTCCCTGACGACGCCGGCGATGCGCTCGAGCTCGGGGCCCGGGACGCGCATCGCGTTCCCGGCGAGGCGGCGGAAGTAGTCGTGCGCCCCGAGCGGCGCCGTCACCGCCGACCAGAGCGGGAAGGCCGGCAGGTAGGACTCGGGGAAGGCGATGAGCCCGGCTCCGCCGCGCGCCGCCTCCTCGATCAGCGCGCAGGCCTTCTCCACCGAGCGCTCCAGGTCGAGGAAGACCGGCGCGGCGTGTACAGCGGCGACGCGCGGCGTCTCGTAGATCACCGTCACCGGGGGAGGCCCCCGGCCGGGCTCGCCGGCGGCGACGCGCGCCGCCCCGGCGACGGGACCGCCGCGGCGGACGTCAGGGCGCCGCTCGCCGCTCGGGCCATGTCGAGAGCAGCCAGACCCGGTAGCGGGCGACGGTCTCCTCGGCCGCGAGCCCGGCGCGCCCCTGCTCGGCCTCCGACGCCGCGGCCCGCGCGGCGTCGAGAGCCTCCGGGTCCCGCGCGTGGCGCACCCAGGTGAAGGCGCCGGGATTGCCGAGGTTCTGGAAGCAGCGCATCGCGTAGATGCCGCCCGCCGCGGCGAACGCCGCCATCGCCTCACGCTCGGCCGCGACGTAGGCGCGCTCGCTTCCCGGCCGGACGAAGGTGAGCCCGTGGAGCGCGACGCCGAGCTCGTCCCCGTCGAGCTCGCAGCCGGTCGGCTCCGCCTGGAGGACCTCCTCGAAGAGCGGCCGCCAGTAGCCCGGCGAGAGCGGGCCCACCATCAGGCCGCGCGGGCCCGGGGCGGTCGACAGCTCCTGCCGGAGCGCCTGGAAGCCCGGGCTGACGCCGAACGCCTCGGAGTGCTGCTGGCTCGCCCACACCTGCATGTGGATGCTGGACTGGGGATCGTCGATCCCCTTCAGGTAGAGGTTCCAGTACATCCCGGGGCAGTCGTCGCGCTGGAGCAGCGCGTCGTAGGCGCGCTCGTGCTTCCCCACCTCCTCCGGGTCCCGCAGCACGCGGCTGATGCCCTGAACGCCGAAGAGCGGCGCGTCCCGGTGCGGGCTCGATGCGGCCGGCACGGCGCTAGCCCCCCGCGCCCTGCTGCGGGGCGCGCCATCCGCTCGCCACCGGCACGTTGTAGAGGGTGAGCGAGAACGGCTCGGAGAGCTCGGCGTCTATGGGCTCGCGCAGGGTCGCGAAGCGCTCGCTCTCGAAGAAGGCCTGCCACTCCTCGCGCGAGCCCCAGTTCATCTCCCAGATGTAGCGGTAGGGTCCGCCCGCGAAGTGCAGCAGGCGCGATCCGAGGAAGCCCGGCTCGGAGCCGAGGCGACCGATCGCCTCCCGGT
>VYDC01000037.1 GCA_009843585.1 Chloroflexota bacterium
CCAGGGCCTCCTCGACCGTCTCGTGGGAGGCGACCAGCTCCATCGGGAGCGACCACCGGCCTGAGAACGCGCCGTCGTCGTCGCGGTGGCGCACGAGCAGGACGCGCCCGTCGTCGCCGGCGAGCAGCGCGGCGGCTGCGACGGCGGGGGCGGCGCTCGTCACGGCCCGCCCCTAGTACCCGAGGCTGCCGGGGATGACGCGGCGCGCCCGCTCCTCGGCATCGTCGATGGCGGCGATGAGAGCGCGCGCCTTGTGCTCGGTCTCCTCGAACTCGCGCTCCGGCACCGAGTCGTAGACGAGGCCGGCGCCGGCCTGCACGTGCGCCACCCCCTCCCTCATCAGCACCGTCCGTATCGTGATGCAGGTCTCGACGTTGCCCGACATGTCGAAGAAGCCGACCGCGCCGGCGTAGGGGCCGCGCCGGTCGGGCTCCAGCTCCGCGATGATCTCCATCGCGCGGATCTTCGGCGCACCGGAGACCGTCCCCGCCGGGAAGGAGGCCCGGAGCGCGTCGTAGGGGGAGAGGCCCGAGCGCAGGCGGCCCTCGACGTGCGATGCCATGTGGATGACGTGCGAGTAGTGCTCGAGCGCGAAGCGCTGCGTGACCTCGACGCTCCCCACCTCGGCGACCCGGCCGACGTCGTTCCTCGCGAGGTCGAGCAGCATGACGTGCTCCGCGCGCTCCTTCGGATCGGCGAGCAGCTCCTGGCCGAGGCTGAGGTCCTCCGCCGCGCTCGCGCCGCGCCGGCGGGTGCCGGCGATCGGGTGGTTCTCGACGCGGCCGTCCTCGATCTTCACGAGCAGCTCGGGCGACGCCCCCACGAGATGGTCGTCGCCGAAGCGGAGGAAGTACATGTAGGGCGACGGGTTGATGGCGCGCAGCGACCTGTAGACCTCGAAGGGCTGCGCCCCGGTGCGCCGCGAGTAGCGCTGCGAGAGCACGATCTGGATCGCGTCGCCCGCCTCGATGTACTCCCTGGTGCGCCGGACCGCCGCGAGGAAGTCGGCGCGCCCCCAGTTCGAGACGGCGGCCTCGCCTGAGGGGCCGATGAGCGGCGTGTACGGGAGCGAGGCGAGCGGCTGCTCCAGGCGGCCCACGAGCTCGTCGATCCGCGCCTGGGCCGACCGGTAGGCCTCGTCCACGTCCCCGTCGAGGCGGACGTGCGCCACCACCTTCATCGTGTGGAGCAGGTGATCGAAGACGACCAGCGTGTCGCAGAACATCAGCCACGACTCGGGCACGCCGAGCGGGTCGCAGCGCGCCGACGGCACGCGCGGCTCGAAGTGCGAGACCGCCTCGTAGCCGATGTAGCCGACGCCGCCGCCGTGGAAGCGGGGAAGCCCCGCGACGGGGACCGCCCGCCAGCCTGAGAGCTCCTCCTCGACGGCGCGCAGCGGATCGCCGTCCTCGCGCTCGCACCTGAGGACGCGGTAGGGCTCCGTCCCGATGAAGGAGTAGCGGCCCACGCGCTCGCCGCCGTCGGCCGACTCCAGCAGGAAGGAGTAGGGCCCACGAGCCAGCTTCAGGTAGGCGGAGACGGGCGTCTCGAGATCCGCCCGCACCTCGCGGAAGACCGGGACGACCGTCTCGCCGCCGGGTCGCGGGTCGGCCGCGAACCGCCTGACCTCGTCGAGCGCCGGTATGTGCTCGGTCACGGCTGCTTCCCTGGGGGCGGCCTACGGGACGCGCTGCGGCCGCCGTCGCTCCCCATACAGAAGGACCATCGCCCCGCGATGGTCCTCGGCACGGCGCTACCCGGTCCCGCTCGCGTGAAGGCGGCGGAGTGGGTGTCGAGCACCCGTCGCATCGAGGCTACGGCCGCCCGCCGAGTAGTGTCAACGAGAGCGGGCGCCACGCGAGCCGGCCGTCCGCGGGCCCGGCCTAGAGCTCGAGCGCCGGCCGCTCCGGCCGGCCCCGCGCCCGCTCGATGATCGCGAGCAGCTCGTCGACCGCGGCGTCCAGATCCCCGTCCTCGTTGAGCAGCACGTGGTCGAAGTGCTCGCGGCGGCCCTCCTCCGCCTCCGACTCCCGGAGCCGGCGGGCGATCTCCTCCGCGGCCTCGCCGCGGGCGCGCATCCGCTCGGCGAGGCGCTGGGGGGAGTCGGCCTCGACGTAGACGAAGAGCGCTCCCGGCAGGCGCTCCCGGAGCGTCGCCGCCCCCTGGACGTCGACCCGCACGATGGCGTCGGAGCCGTCGAGGGCGCGGCGGAGCTCCGAGCGCGGGACCCCGTAGAGCCTGCCGTAGACCCGCGCGTGCTCGGCGAGCTCGCCGGCCTCGATGCGGCGCTCGAACTCCTCCTCGCTGACGAAGATGTAGTCGCGGCCGTCGCGCTCCCCGGGGCGGGGCGGGCGCGTCGTCATGGTGACCGGGACGCGAAAGCCCTCGCTCCGCTGCCTGAGCCGGGCGATGACCGAGTCCTTGCCCGCGCCCGAGGGACCCGAGAGCACGACCAGGAGGGGGTGCCGCCGGCCCGGGCCGGCGCCGGGGTGACCGCCCCCCGCAGGAGGCCGGCTCACCCGGCCGCGCCGCTCTCTCGCACCGCGGCGACGCGACCGGCGAAGGTCTCCGGGGCTATCGGGATCAGCGCGACCCAGTCGTCGTCCAGGACGAGCACGGCCTTGGTGCGCCGGCCGCTCGTCAGGTCGACGGCGCGCCGCCGCTCCTTCCCGTGCTGCACCAGGCGCTTCACGGGCGCCGAGCCCGGGGAGGCCACGGCGAGCACGCGGTTCAGCGCGACGTAGCTGTCGAACCCGACGTGGATGAGCTCGGTCCCCATCGCCGCCCCCCGGC
>VYDC01000234.1 GCA_009843585.1 Chloroflexota bacterium
GGGGAGGGGCGGTCACGGCCGCACGAGGGACTGCGGCCACGACGGCTCGCACGTCGCCTCGCCGGGGCCGGGCGCCAGCGCTCGCCGTGACCAGCGAGGCCACGCCGCCTGAGTCCCCCGTCGCCCGCTCCCGTCCCGGAGGCGGCGTCGCTACTCGAAGATCGACGCGTCCGCGCCCACCCAGGTGCGGATCAGCGCGTTGAGGCTCCCGTCGGCCTTCATCGACGCGAGGGCCTCGTCCAGCCTCTCCTTCAGGTCGCTCCCCTTGCGGATCCCCATGCCCAGGCCGCGATCGAGCAGCACCGCCGGCCCCACGATCTCAAGCCGGCCCTCGTGCTCGGCGAGCTTCTGCACGCCGTAGCCGTGATCCACCAGGGCGGCGTCCACGTCGCCTGCGAGCAGGGCATCGGCGACGTCCGTCGACGCCTCGATAGAGACGAAGGGCCTGCCCAGCTCCGTGAAGTAGTCGGAGTAGATGGTGTTGGCGGTGACGCCGATCGTCCCCTCGACGGCTTCGTCGCCCGAGCCGGCCCTCGCGAGGTACACGGACGGCGTCGGAGGGTAGTAGGCCTCCGAGAAGTCGATGGACTCCTCCCGCTCGGCGGTGATGCTCATCCCGGCGAGGATGACGTCGAACTCCCCGGCCACCAGGTCCGGGATCATCGTCTCCCACTCGCTCACCACCCACTCGCACGTCAGGTCGGCGCGGCGGCACAGCTCGTCCCCCAGCTCGCGCTCGAGGCCGTCTATCTCGCCCCGGTCGTTGACGAAGTTGAAGGGGTGGTAGTTGCCGTCGGTGGCGATCGTCGCCGTGTCCGCCCCGCCGCCGCATGCGGCCGGCAGCGCGATGATCGCCGCCGCGAGGAGCGCCAGGAGCGGGCGAGCGTGTCGGCGGTTCACTGTCGGCGTCCTCTCGTCGGGGGCTGATCCGTCCGCCCCGCCGGGCCCACGATATGGCGGCGTCGCGGCCGGGGCTACTTCACCCTGCGTGGAGGTGTCGGGCGGTCCGCGGGCGGCTCATCGAGCCTGAGCTGCCGTGCCGGCGGTCCGGCATTACGCCCGTGCTATGGTGGTGCCCGGGACGGATGCGGCGCCCCACCCGGGCGGCGCGGTTCAGTGATGGAGGGCGGAGCTGTCGGAGATCGGCAACGGTTCCGAGATGATGGACGAGGGAGGCGACGGCCTCCTCGCCCCGCTCGCGAGCAACGGCTACCTGGTGGCCGCACTGGTGGCGACGGTTCTCGCCGGCGCGGTCCTCTACTGGCTCGCGTCGTGGACGATCGTCGACATCAGGCCGTCGTTCGAGGACGTGCTGGGCCGCGCGCTGCTCGAGACGAGCGGCGGCGTGTTCATCGGCGCGGGCCTCATCGGCGCGCTCGCGGCGCTCCGGGTTCTCCGCGTGATCGAGCGCCGGCTGATCGAGCCCCGCTACCGCCGGTAGTCGCCGCGCGGGACGGACGAGGGACACCCGCTCCCCCCGGGGAGGCGGCGCCCGGCGGCGCGCATCTGCGCCGCACCGCGGCGCGCGCGCCGCGCGGGCGCCGGGCTGGAGAGGCACCGGGCCGCTCCAGGGCCGCGAGAGCACCGCGCGCGCGGATGAGCGGGGCGTGCCCGAGCGCCGCGATTAGCCACGGCGGGGAGCGCGGCGCGGCGGGCATGCCGCCGGCGCCTGCGCGCCGCCGGGGCGGCGAGCCCGCCTCGGCGCTGCCGTGCTCCGTGCGGCGCGGCAGTGCGGTTTCGTCGCGGCCCGCCGGCGAGCTGAGGCGCTCATGCCCCTCAAGTACGGAGAGCAGGTGCTGCGGGCCCTGGGCCCCGGGGAGCGGCGCTCGGCGTCCGAGATCAGCGCCGAGCTGGGACTGCCCCTCCGGGCGGTCTACCGCACGCTCACGGCGCTGTACTCGCAGCGCCTCGTGAATCGCGCGATGAGCCACGGCCGCCGCCCGGCGCTGTGGTCGCGGCCGGACGCCTGACGCGGTGTGACCGGCGCTCGCCTCGCATCCGGCATCCGGGGGGAGGGCTCGGAGAGCCCCGCACCCCCGGGGATCGCCCGCGCCCCGTCGCGGCGCGGGCATCGCAGCGCACGGGCTCCTCGCGGTAGAGCGCACGAGGGACGGTCGTCGTGCGACGCCCGGCGGGGTCGCGCGGCCCTAGAAGCTGGGTAGGCGATGTTCGGCGTGCTGGTAGCGGCGGCAACCCTCGCGGCGCTGGGGGTGCTCTTCGCGGTGGACCCCGGCGGGGCCATCGCCGAGAGCGGCTTCCCCGACCGCCTGGGGAGGGACCCGGCGCAGCTGGCGGCGTGGGGCTTCCGGACGGCGGGCGTGGTCGCGGCGCAGCTGCTCGTCGTCGCGCTGTGGCTCTGGCCCAAGCACCGGCCCGTGGAGGTGCCCGAGGGGCGTGGGCGCCCCTGGTACGCGGGGACCCCGCCGGCCGGCTCGCTGCCCGCGGCGGCGGTGTCGGCGCTCGTGGGCCACGCCATATGGAGCCCGACGAAGCTCGCCTCCCTCATCGAGATGTGCCAGCGCGGCACGCTGCGGATCGAGGCCGTCCCGACGCGGGTCGGCTTCCTCTACCGGCTCTCGCGGCAGGGCTCCGCGGAGTTCGCCTGGGAGCGGACGATACTGGGCAGCCTGCCGGCGCGCCCGGTGGCGATCGACGAGCTGGACGAGGCGCTCGAGAGGCTCGACGACGCCATCGGCGACCAGATAGGCGACTACCTCGAGCGGTGCCGCCTCTTTCTCGGCAACCCGGTCCGGACCAGGAGGGAGAACCTGGGGGACGGGGCCGAGT
>VYDC01000235.1 GCA_009843585.1 Chloroflexota bacterium
GTTCCTGGCCGAGCCGATGGGGGTGAGGGGCCTCGCCGTGGGCGTGGTCGCGGGGTCGTCGCTCCACATGGTGGTGCAGCTGCCGGCGCTCGCGCTGGTGGGGATGCGCTGGCGACCCCGGCTCTCGCTCGCCTCCCGCCCGGTGCGCGAGGTGCTCCGGCTCGCCGGCCCCCGGGTGATCGGCCTCGGGGCGTCGCAGCTCAACCTGGTGATCGTCCTCTTCTTCGCCTCCTTCGTCTCCGATCAGGCGATCAGCGCCGTCTCCTACGCCTACCTGATGATGATGATGCCGGTGGCGATCGCCGGGATGGCGATCTCGACGGCGGCGTTCCCGCTGCTGGCGCAGCAGGCGGCGGCGCGGCAGATGGGGGCGCTCGCCGTCTCGGTCGGGCAGGCCCTAGGGACGATCCTCTTCCTGGCGGTGCCGGCGTCGGCCGGCCTGGTCGTGCTGGCGGAGCCGGCGGTCCGCGTCCTGCTCGAGCGCGGCGCCTTCGACGCCGGGTCGAGCGAGCTGGTGGCCGGCGTCGTCGCGGTCTACGCGGTCGCGGTCTTCGCGCACGCGGGGATCGAGATCGTGAGCAGGGGGTTCTACGCGCTCTCCGACACGCGCACCCCGGTCGTGGCCACCGTCCTCGCCACCATCCTGAACGCAGCGCTCTGCGCGGCGCTCATCGGCCCCTTCGGCGTGCGCGGCCTCGCCGCCGCCGCCTCGATCGCGGCGATCCTCGAGTTCCTGCTCGTGGCGCGTCTGCTCTCGCAGCGGCTCGGCGGCCTGAGTCCGGGGGCGAGACGGGGGACGAGGTCCGTGCGGGGCTCGCTCTGGCGCACGGTCGCGGCCACAGTGGTGATGGTGGAGGTTGTGGTGCTGATGCGGCTCCTACTCGCGGCGGCCGGCGCCGACTCGGAGAGCACGGCCGGCGCCCTGGTGGTGCTCGCCCTGGCGGGCCTCGCGGGGTTGCTCTCGTATCTGGCGGTCGCGCTGCTCCTGCGCAGCGAGGAGGCGGCGCGCCTCGTGGGCCGTCCCGGCCGCTAGGCGGCGCCGGCAGGTGCTGCTGCGCTGATACACTGTCGGTGCCCATGCCGCGCGGCGGCCCGAGGCGCGCCCGCGGCCGGCGTCCCTATCCCGATCGCGCGTGGCGGGCTGCGGATGGCGGGCTGGGCGGGCGCGGGTCCGCCGGATGAGGAGCGACGATGGCGTTTCAGGACCGCGAGCTGACCTGCCGCGATTGCGGCGGCAGCTTCGTCTTCACCGCCGGCGAGCAGGAGTTCTACGCGAGCAAGGGCCTGCAGCACGACCCGGTGCGCTGCCCCTCGTGCCGGGCGACACGCAAGATGATGCGGCCGGAGGACCGGGACGAGTCCCCGAACTACGGCGTCTTCGCCTCCTGGGGCGGCCGGACGCCCCGGCAACTGCATGTGGCGAGCTGCGCGCAGTGCGCTCAGCTGACGGAGGTTCCCTTCGTGCCGCGCGGCGATCGGCCGGTCTACTGCTCGGCCTGCTACAACGAGGTGCGCGCCAAGCAGGAGGCGGCGGATCAGGCCGCGGCCGTCCACGCCGCTGCGCGCATCGCCTCCTCGTCGGTGTCGGTGGCGCTTGAGGGCCCCGGCCCGGAGGCGGAGCCGGATGCCGCCGGGGGAGCCGGCCGCCTCCCCGAGTAGGGCCGCGCCCTGCGGGGGGGGATGAGGGCGCAGCGATGAGCGCAGGTGTCGGCCCCCCGGCGGCTGCGGACGACGGCGCGTCCGGCGCGCCGCACCGGGCTCCCTTCGATCCCGTCCCGACGCACGTCTTGTTCCCGGAGATGGAGCAGCGCATCTTGTCGCTGTGGCGCGAGCGCGACATCTTCCGTCGCTCTGTCGACGAGCGCCCCGCCGATCGCGTTTTCTCCTTCTACGAGGGCCCGCCGACGGCGAACGGCTCGCCCGGGATCCACCATGTGCTGGCGCGCGTCTTCAAAGATCTGATCCCCCGCTACCGGACCATGCGCGGAGACCGGGTCCCCCGGAAGGGGGGCTGGGACACCCACGGCCTTCCGGTCGAGCTCGAGGTCGAGCGCGAGCTCGGGCTCACGACGAAGCGCGACATCGAGGCATACGGCATCGAGGCCTTCAACCGGCGCTGCCGCGAGTCGGTCTTCCGCTATGTGCGCGAGTTCCAGGAGCTGACCGAGCGCGTCGGCTTCTGGATCGACACCGACGACCCGTACGTCACCTACGACCGCGAGTACGTCGAGAGCTGCTGGTGGATCTTCCGCCAGCTCTGGGACCGCGATCTGATGTTCCGCGACTTCCGGGTGACCCCGCACTGTCCGCGCTGCGAGACGAGCCTCTCCTCGCACGAGGTGGCGCTCGGCTACCGCGAGGAGACGCCCGATCCCTCGGTCACGGTCCGGTTTCGCCTCGACCCCTCCGCGGCCGCGGCCACGCCGGAATCCCTCCGGCTGGGTGACGGCGTGCCGACGTCGATCTTGGCGTGGACGACGACGCCCTGGACGCTCCCCGGCAACACCGGCCTCGCCGTGGACCCCGGTGCGAGCTACGCGCTCGCCGAGCTCGGCGGGGAGGGGACGAGGGAGCGGCTCATCGTCGCGGAGCCGCTGCTGCCGGCGATGCTCGGTGAGCCGGAGGTGCTCGCGCGCGTTCCGGGCTCGGAGCTGGTCGGCCTGCGCTACGAGCCCCTCTACGAGGCGGGCGCGTGGGAGGGGGTCGAGCCGCTGGTGCTCGGGCGCGACGCCGTCTGCGGCCAATGCCTCCTGCGCGC
>VYDC01000119.1 GCA_009843585.1 Chloroflexota bacterium
GGAGGGAGCAGGTGGTGGAGAAGATTCGGGTCCCAAGCCCGCTGGTCGAGCTCGACGGCGACGAGATGGCGCGGATCATGTGGGCGTGGATCCGGGAGCGGCTGATCCTCCCCTACCTGGAGCTGGACCTGCGCTACTACGACCTGGGCATCGAGTCGCGCGACGCGACAGACGATCGCATCACCGTGGATGCGGCGGAGGCGATCCGCGAGCACGGCGTCGGCGTCAAGTGCGCCACCATCACCCCCGACGAGGACCGCGTCGAGGAATTCGGCCTGAAGCAGATGTGGCGCTCGCCCAACGGGACGATCCGCAACATCCTGGGCGGGACGGTCTTCCGAGAGCCGATCCTCTGCCGGAACGTGCCGCGCCTGGTGCCGGGCTGGGAGCAGCCGATCGTGATCGGCCGCCACGCCTTCGGCGACCAGTACCGCGCGACCGACATCGCGATCCCGGGCCCGGGGACGCTCACCCTCACCTTCCGGCCCCGCGACGGCGGCGAGGCGCTCTCCTACGAGGTGAGCGACTTCGACTCGCCCGGCGTCGCGCTCGGGATGTTCAACCTGGACGCCTCGATCCGCGACTTCGCGCGCGCCTGCCTGAACTACGGGCTGCAGCGGCGCTGGCCGGTCTACCTCTCGACGAAGAACACGATCCTCAAGGTCTACGACGGCCGCTTTCTCCAGATCTTCCAGCAGGTCTTCGAGGAGGAGTTCTCCGGGCGCTTCCAGGAGGCCGGGATCGAGTACGAGCACCGGCTCATCGACGACCTGGTCGCGCAGGCGATGAAGTGGAGCGGCGGCTTCATCTGGGCCGCGAAGAACTACGACGGCGACGTCCAGTCCGACGCGGTGGCGCAGGGCTTCGGCTCGCTGGGGCTGATGACGTCGGTGCTGCTCACGCCCGACGGCGACACCGTGGAGGCGGAGGCCGCGCACGGGACGGTGACCCGGCACTACCGCGCCTACCAGCGCGGCGAGGAGACCTCGACCAACCCCATCGCCTCGATCTTCGCCTGGACGCGCGGGCTCTCGCACCGCGCCCGCCTCGACGACGCGCCCGAGGTGGGGGAGTTCGCCCAGACGCTGGAGCGGTGCTGCGTCGAGGCGGTCGAGGGCGGCGAGATGACGAGGGACCTGGCGCTCCTGGTCGGCCCCGGGCAGGGGTGGCTGACGACGTCGGGCTACCTGGAGGCGGTCGAGAGGCGGCTCCGGGGAGCCCTCGGGCAGAGCTGAAGCCGCGGGCGCGGCCAGGTGGGCGGAGAAGGGGACGCATGAGAGGCAAGGTGACGTTCGTCGGCGCCGGGATGACCGGCTCGACCATGGCGCAGCTGGCGGCGCAGCGAGGCCACGCCGACGTGGTGCTCGTCGACATCGTCGAGGGGCTCGCCGCCGGCAAGGCGCTCGACATCCAGGAGGCGGCTCCCTGGGCCGCCACCTCCGCGCGCATCACCGGCACGACGGAGTGGAGCGAGAGCTCGGGCTCCGACGTCGTGGTCGTGACCTCGGGCGTCCCGCGCAGGCCCGGCATGACGCGCGAGGACCTGCTCGGCACCAACGCCGGCATCGTCCGCTCGGTCGTCGGCCAGGCGGTCGAGCACTCCCCCGACGCCGTCTTCGTGATCTTCGCGAACCCGATGGACGCGATGTGCCACGTGGCGCTTCAGGCGAGCGGGCTCCCGGCGGCGCGCATCGTGGGGCAGGGCGGCATGCTCGACTCCGCCCGCTACCGCACCTTCATCGCGCTCGAGACCGGGGCCTCCCCGCGCGACGTCGCGGCGTGGGTGCTCGGCGGCCACACCGAGGCGACGATGGTGCCGGTGGTCTCCAACGCGACCGTCGGCGGGGTACCTCTCACGCAGCTGCTCCCACCGGAGCGCGTGCGCGCCGTGGTGGAGCGGACCACCCGCGGGGGCGCGGAGATCGTCGGGCTGCTCAAGAGCGGCAGCGCCTTCACCGCCCCCGCCTTCTCCACCATCGAGATGGTCGAGGCGATCCTGCTCGACGAGAAGCGCGTGCTCCCCGCCTGCGCCCTGCTCCAGGGACAGTACGGCGTCGAGGGCGGCTACGTCGGCGTCCCGGTGCTGCTCGGCGCGGGCGGCGTCGAGGAGATCTACGAGATCCCCCTCGCCGCGGACGAGGCCGCCGCGATGCGGGAGGCCGGCGACGCGGTGAAGGAGCTGGTCGCCGCGACGCCCCAGGCGTAGGGGCGTCCGGGGGGCGCCCGGGAGCATCCGTGGGAGGGGCCCGTCGGCCGCTCCGGAGAAGAGGGATGGAGCACATGGGCCCCTCAGGCACCGACGCGCGCGAGGCTCGGACCCGCATCGAGAGCGACACGATGGGCGAGGTCGCCGTCCCGGCCTGGGCCTACTGGGGCGCGCAGACGGAGCGCTCGCTGCGCAACTTCCGCATCGGCGAGGAGCGGATGCCGCGCCCGCTCATCCGCGCGCTCGGGGTCGTCAAGCACGCCTCGGCCACGGTGAACGAGGAGCTCGGCAAGCTCGACGCGCGCCGCGCGGGGGCGATCCGCGAGGCGGCGACGCAGGTCATCGACGGCGAGCTCGACGAGCACTTCCCGCTCGTCGTCTGGCAGACCGGCTCGGGCACCCAGAGCAACATGAACGCGAACGAGGTGATCGCGAACCGAGCCATCGAGCTCCTCGGCGGCGAGCGCGGCTCCAAGGACCCGGTCCACCCCAACGACCACGTCAACATGTCGCAGTCGTCCAACGACGTCTTCC
>VYDC01000095.1 GCA_009843585.1 Chloroflexota bacterium
CCCCTCGACTGTCGCACGCCCGGCGCGGCGCGTACCATCGCCGGCGATGGCCACGGTCGACCTCGTCCTCCCCGCCTACAACGAGGAGCGCGGACTCGGCGAGAGCGTCCACACGCTCCTCGCCTGGTGCGAGGCCCATCCCCGGCACGCCTGGCGCATCGTCGTCGCGGACAACGGCTCGACCGATCGCACCCTCGAGGTGGCGCGCTCGCTCGAGGCGGAGCACGCCGGTCGCGTGGCGGCCCTGCACATCCCCGTGGCCGGGCGCGGCCTGGCGTTGCGCACGGCCTGGCTCACCTCCGAGGCCGACGTCGCCGCCTACATGGACGTCGACCTCTCGACGTCGCTTGACGCGCTGCCCGCGCTCGTCGACCCGCTCGCCTCCGGGGAGGCCGATCTCGCCGTCGGCAGCCGGCTCCATCCGCTCGCGCGGACCCGTCGCGGCCTCAGGCGCGAGGTGCTCTCGCGGGGCTTCGTGCTGCTGCTTCGACTCGCGCTCGGCTTCCGGCTCACGGACGCGCAGTGCGGCTTCAAGGCGATCCGGCGCGAGGCGGCGAGGGCGCTCGTGCCGCTCGTTCGCGACAACGCCTGGTTCTTCGACGCCGAGCTCCTCCTGCTCGCGCAGCACAACGGCTACCGCATACGGGAGGTGCCGGTCGACTGGACGGACGATCCGGTGAGCAGCGTGCGGATCGTCCGCACCGTCGCGGAGGATCTGCGCGGGATCTGGAGGCTTCGCCGGGACGGGATCCCGCGCCCGCCGCGCCCCTGAACCGTCCGCCGCCGCAATGGCCCTGCCGCGTCCGCGCGGGGGTCGCCGCAGCCCCCCGCGGGGCCGTTCTTTCCTTGACGCTACAGGGGGGCGCGGATAGCATGCGGGCCGCTCTTGTGACGCGGGGCACGGTTGCCTCCGCGGGCGCCCGCGAATCCCGTCCGCCGATGGGGGGCACGATGCTCGGAGAGGTGGGAGAGACCCTCGAACTGGTCGGGGTCCTCATCACGATTCTGGGCTCGCTGGGGATCATGGTCGCGCTCGGCAAGTGGTGGGAGACCTAGCGAGGGGCCGACCGCTGGGCGGCTGGCGTCGCCCGCGAGCGCCGCGGGGGTGAGCGGATGGCGAGTACGGAGCGACCGGTACGCCGAGGAGTCGGTGACCGTCTCTACGAATTCACCGTTCAGAATCGCGTCTGGCGCTCGATCTTCCGCTCCGGATACCCGAACACGCCCCGCAACCAGATGCTCGCGATCGCGACCAACGTCTTCCTGCACCTCCACCCGACACGCATCCACCGCACGCACGTGAAGATCACGCACACTTTCTGCCTGGGCGGCCTCTCCTTCTTCCTCTTCCTGGGTCTGACCGTCACGGGCGTGCTGCTGATGTTCTATTACGTCCCCTCCGTCGAGCGCGCCTACGAGGACATGCTCGCGCTCGAGACGGACGTTCGCTTCGGCCTCCTGATGCGCAACCTGCACCGCTGGATGGCGCACGGGATGGTGCTGACGGTGCTGCTCCACATGATGCGCGTCTTCTACACCGGCGCCTACAAGCCACCGAGGGAGTTCAACTGGGTCGTCGGCGTGATCCTGCTCGTGCTGACGCTGCTGCTCTCCTTCACCGGCTACCTGCTGCCGTGGGACGAGCTCGCCTTCTGGGCGATCACCGTCGGCACCGACATGGTCGGCTCGGCGCCGATCTTCGGGGAGCCGAACCGCTTCGTCCTGATCGGTGGCTACGACGTCGGCGCCAACGCGCTCATCCGCTTCTACACGCTGCACGTGATCGGGCTGCCGCTGCTCGCCGCCATCTTCATGGCGGTGCACTTCTGGCGGATCCGCCGGGACGGCGGCCTCGCCCGGCCGCTGTAGGCGGTCGCAGGGCCGGCGCCGGGTACGGGGAGGGCAGGACGCATGGCGGTGGCCAGGGGAGCGCAGGCGGGCGCCGAGCCCGTATCCCGCGCCGTCCGCGCCCGTCAGGTCAGGCGCCGCGAGGAGGAGCTCCTCGTCTGGCCCGATCTCGTCTTCGTCGAGTTCATCGCGGCGGTGCTCTTCACGCTGACGCTGACGCTTCTCGCGATCGTCATCAACGCGCCGCTGCAGGACCGCGCCAACCCGGCGCACACCCCGAACCCCTCCAAGGCGCCGTGGTACTTCCTCAACCTGCAGGAGCTGCTGCTCCACATGCACCCGGCGCTCGCCGGCGTCGTGGTGCCGACGGTGGCGCTCATCGCGCTGGCGGCCATCCCGTACTTCGACACCGACAGCTCACATCAGGGCGAGTGGCTCGCGACGCCGCGCGCCTGGCCCAACCTGATCGTCGGCTCCGTCGTCGGCGTCGTCGGAACGGCGCTTCTCATCGGCTGGGACTCGCAGCGGCACGTCCTCGCCTACGAGCGCTGGGTCGGGACGTGGCCGGAGAGCCTCGAGTGGCTGCGCTCGGCCCGCGCGCTGCAGGGGGAGATCGCCGAGTGGCTCCCCGCCTCCTTCTCGAGCGTCCCGCTGGGCTCGAAGGTGCTGCGCACCGATCTGCTCGGGCTTCCCTCCGTCGACCTCAACGTGAACCTCCCCGCCGTCCTCATCGAGCAGATGCTCCCGACGGGGCTGATGGTCGGTCTCCCGGTTCTGCTCTCGGTGGTCGCCTGGCGGATCGGGCTCGCGCACACGAAGCGCGATCACATGATCCTCCAGTTCTCCGGCTTCATCGCCGTCTTCATTGCGCTCACGATCAGCGGGACGGCGC
>VYDC01000055.1 GCA_009843585.1 Chloroflexota bacterium
ATGCAGCGGAGATCAGCCTGCCAGAGGACGTTCGCAACACGGTCTCGGTTGGTACCCCCGGGAGGACTCGAACCTCCGCACGCGGTTTAGGAAACCGCTGCTCTGTCCCCTGAGCTACGGGGGCACACCCGCCTCAAGCTTCGCACGGCCGAGGGGTGAGCGGGGAGGCGGGCCGGCGCGCCGGGCCGCCGGCGCCTACGGCGGCGATCCGAGCGCCTCGAGCTCGGTCGACAGGCGTTCCCATTCCTCGATCGCCTCGCCGAGCCGGCGCCGCAGCTCGCGCTGGAGGCGCGTGTCGGCGTCCACCTGGTGGCGCGGGGTGCTCTCGTAGTAGTCCGGCGAGAGGAACCGCCGCTCGAGCTCCTCGAGCTGCCGCTCGAGATCGACCACGCGGAGCTCGTGTCCCTCCACGTCCCGCGCCAGCCGCGACGCGGCCGACGCGCGCGCGCGCTCCCTCTCGCGCGGCGGCGCCCCCCGCGCGCGCCGCGCCGCTCCCCCGCGGGGCACGCCGTCCCCCGCGAGGTAGTCGGCGCCCCGGCGTTCGAGGTACTCCTCGTAGGTGCCGGAGAAGTCCTCGACGATCCCGCCGGGCGCGACGGCGAGCACGCGCGACCCGACGCTCGAGACGAAGTGCCGATCGTGGCTCACGAAGAGAAGAGTCCCGTCGTAGGCGCGCAGCGCCCGCATCAGCGCATCCCGTCCCTCCAGGTCGAGGTGGTTGGTGGTCTAGTCGAGGATCATGAGGTTCGGTCGGCGCACCATCAGCCCGGCGAGCAGGAGTCTCGCCGCCTCCCCGCCGCTGAGGGTCGAGCAGCGCTTCTCCGCCTCGTCGCCGCCGAGCAGCACGGCGCCCAGCGCGCCGCGCACCGTCGCCACGTCCGACCCCGATTCCGGGTCCGCGGCGAAGAGCCAGGCGAGCGCGCTCTGCTCGCCCGAGAGCATCTCGCGGTGGTTCTGCGCGAAGTACCCCGCGCTCACGGCGTGCCCCGGTTCGACGCTCCCGGCGTCGGGCGCGAGCACGCCGGCCAGGGTCTTGAGCAGCGTCGACTTGCCCGCGCCGTTCGGCCCCACGACCGCGACCCGCTCGCCCCGCTCCACGGAGAAGCTCACGCCCCGGAAGACGGGCTCCCCGCCGTAGCCGCGCGCGAGCTCTGTGACGCGCAGCACGTCGCGCCCGGAGCGGCGCTTCGAGCGGAAGCGGAAGCCCGGCGTGCGGCGCGACGACCGCGTCACCTCCGGCAGCACGATGCGCTCGACCTGCTTCTTGCGCGACGAGGCCTGCCGGGCCTTGGTGGCCTTCGCGCGGAAGCGGTCGATGAAGGCCTGCAGCTGCCGCACCCGCTCCTCGGTGCGCGCGATCTCGGCCTCCTTCTGGCGCACGGCCAGCGCCTTCGCCCGCTCGAAGTCGTCGTAGCTGCCGGGGTAGAGCCGCAGCTCGCCGTAGTCGAGGTCGGCGATCGTGTCGGCGACCGCGTTCAGGAAGTGCCGGTCGTGGGAGACGACGACGGAGGTGCCCCGGAAGCCGCGGAGATGGCCCTCGAGCCAGGCGATGGACGTGATGTCGAGGTGGTTGGTGGGCTCGTCGAGCAGCAGCAGGTCGGGTTCTGAGAAGAGCGTCTGTGCGAGCAGCACGCGGAGCCTGAGGCCGCTCGAGAGCTCGCGCATCGGCCGTGCGTGGCGGGGCTGGTCGATGCCGAGCCCGGCGAGCAGCGCCGCCGCGCGGGACTCCAGCGCGTAGCCGTCGAGGTCGCCGATCGTGACCTCGAGCTCGGCAAGGCGCTCGCCCGCCTGCGCGCTCCCGTCCCCCTCCCCGAGCAGCCGCTCCCGCTCTGAGAGCGCGGACCAGAGGTCGGGCCGGCCCATCAGCACGACGTCGAGCGCCCGCGCGTCGTCGTAGTCGAAGCGATCCTGCCCGAGCGTGCCGATGCGCAGCGCGCCCGGGCGGGACACGCGGCCCTCCTCGGGCACCAGATCTCCGCCGAGCACGCGCAGGAGGGTCGACTTGCCGGAGCCGTTCGCGCCGACCAGCCCGTAGTGCCCGCCGGCGCGCAGCTGCCAGCTCACGCCGGCGTAGAGGAGCTGGGCGCCGAAGCGCACGGTGACGTCGGAGAGGCCGATCATGGGCGCTCAGCTCCCGGCCGCCGGCGGCCCTCCCGTGGCCGGATCCGCTCTCCGCCGCGCGGCCTGCGGGCGCGAGCGGTCCGCGACCGGGGGGCGGAGGTGCCGGACGCGGGGCGACGGCCGGGGCCGGCGGCGCCGTGCCCGGAGCCGCCCGCGCCGGGGCGGCCGCTCGCACCACGCGGGACGGGGTGCGCCGCCCTCCTCGGGGAGGGCGCTAGGGCGCTACCAGAGCCGGCCCTCCTGCAGCCACACCTTTACGACCGCCGCCTTCTCCTGGGCCTGCTCCAGTCGCGGGTACTTCCAGACCGTTCGCGGCTCGCCGTCCCAGCCGATGATGCACGCCTCGTGCCAGGCGCCGCGCGTCCGCACGACGATCTCCTCGACGCGGCCCTCGACCTTCTCGCGACTGACTTCCACCAGCATCGATAGCGTGCCCTCTCCCGCCGGTTCCCCTCGCCCGCGCGTGCCGCCTAGCGCGGCAGCCCGAGCACGCGGAGCGCGACCGTGTTCAGGATGTTCTCCGGCGTCCCGCCGTTGTGCGCCCCGGCGATCCCCCCCATGTAGCGGCGCTGCCAGCGCGCGAGCATCGGCGCGTGCTCGGGGGAGTACTTCCCGACCTGCCCGGCCATTCCCATCATGTCGTTCGCGAACTTGATGTGCTTCTGGCCGTAGACCTTCCCCCAGACGCCGCGCACGGCCGTCTCCTTGTCCGGGGCCGGTCCGCCCGACTCGAGCATCGACGCGACGCGGTAGGCGAGGAGCCGCGAGATGCGCACGTGGATCGCGAAGTCGGCGATGCCGTCGGCAACCCAGGAGTCCTCGATCAGGGGCGTGCCGTTGTCGGCCGTCTCCATCGCGTAGCGGACCAGGGAGTCGAGATCGCCCTGCGCCTCGGTCCACCCGCCGAGCCCCGAGGAGCGCATCGTGTTGAGCGTCATCGCGAGGTGGTAGAAGCCCCGGTTCTCCTCGCCGATCAGGGCATCGCCGGGGACGCGCACGTCCTCGAAGAAGACCTGGTTGACGCGGTAGCCGTCCATCGTCCACAGCGGGACCATCGTGATCCCCGGGGTCCGGGGGTCGACGACGATGATCGACACGCCCCGGTGCTTGGGGGCCTCGGTGTCGGTGCGCGTGATCAGGAAGTAGTGGTCGGAGTCCTGCACGTGCTCGGTGAACATCTTCGAGCCGTTGAGAACCCAGTCGTCGCCGTCGCGCACGGCCCGCAGCTCGACCGAGGCGAGGTCCGTGCCGGCGTTCGGCTCCGTCAGGCCGATGCCCCAGGTGCTCTCGCCGCGGGTGATCGGCGGGAGCAGCTTCTGCTTCTGCTCGTCGGTGGCGAAGTGGACGACCGCGGGGCCGGCGAAGTTCGCCGACACCTGGTGCGCGGCTATGGGGCAGTGGTGCGCGGCCATCTCCTCGTCGAAGACGACGCGCTCCCAGACCGAGGCGTCCTTGCCGCCGACCTCCTTGGGCCACGTGAGCGTCAGCCAGCCGCGCTGCCCGAGCTTCCGGGTGATCGCCTTGTTGAAGCCGTGGGGATAGTCGGTGCAGTGCTCGTACTCATCCCGGATCTCCGGGGTGAGCTCGCGCTCCATGAACTCCCGGACCTCCTTGCGGAATTCCTCGACCTCTGCCGGGAAGGTGAAGTCCATCGTGCCGTCCTCTCGTCCTGTCCTCGTCGGCCGCCTCGCGGGCGGGTGCGTTCCCTCGCGTGCTCTAGTGGCTGGCCGGCACCGACCGCTCGGCGAGCAGCCTGGTGATGCGCCGGCGGTGCCAGCGGGGATCGCCCATCAGCACCTCGGCCCCCTTGGCCCGGCGGAAGTAGAGCTGGATGTCCGCCTCCTTGATGAAGCCGGCCCCGCCGAAGATGTGCGTGCCCTCGATGGAGCAGGTGGAGTATGCCCCGCTCGCGGCGGCCTTGGCCATCGGCACCTCGATGCTCGCGTCCAGCCCCTCTGCGAGGCGCCACGCCGCTTCGTAGACCAGCAGCTGCGCGCCGGTCACCTCGGTCACCATTCGCGCCATCTTGTGCTGCAGGGCCTGGAAGGAGCCGATCGGGCGCCCGAACTGGACGCGCTCCTTCGAGTAGTCGACGGCGAGCTCCAGCGAGCGCTCGGCGCCGCCGATCGACTCGGCGGCGACGACGACGGCGGCGCGATCCAGCATCTCCTCGATGGCGGCCCAGCCGCCCCCGACCTCCCCGAGCACCTGGTCGGCGTTCACGGAGACGCCGTCGAGCACGACCTCGAACTGGTGGTCCTGGAAGATGGTGTCGAGGATGGTCAGCGTGACGCCGGGGGCCTGGGGGTCGACGAGGAAGAGCGTGATCCCCTCGGGCCCCGTCCCCGCCTCGGTGCGGGCCGCGACGATCAGCGTGCCGGCCGAGTCGGCGTAGGAGACGTAGAGCTTGGTGCCGCTGAGCTTCCATCCGGCGCCGTCCGGCGTCGCCTCGGCCTGCACGCCCCACGGCTCGTAGGTGCCCGACGGCTCGTTCAGCGCGAGCGTCACGATCGACGCGCCGCTCGCGATGCCCGGGAGCAGCGCCTGCTTCTGCTCGTCGCTGCCGGCCGCCATGACGGTGAGGGCGCCGACCACGCTGCTCGCGAAGAGGGGGCTCGGGAGCAGCGCGCGCCCGATCTCCTCGGCGAGCACGGCCATGTCGGTCATGTCGCCGCCGAAGCCGCCGTACTCCTCGGGGATGAGCATCCCCGACCACCCGAAGTCGCAGACCTGCGCCCAGATCGCCGGATCGAACCCCGTCGCGTCCTCTTCCATCTCGCGGACGTGCTCGGTCGGGCAGGCGTCCTCCAGGAACTGGCGCGCGTTGGTCTTGATGATCTGCTGTGCTTCGTTCGGTCCGAGATCCATACGCTGCTCTCCTTCTGCCCCGCGGGCGGCTCCGGCCGGCCCCGATCGCGCCGCGGCGCGATGACGGCCCTCGGCCGGGAGGCATCCCCGCCGCACTCCCTAGCGGCGCATCATGGTCCGGGGCGCCATGTGAAGGCAACCGGGCCCCCCGGCGAGGGGGTCAGTCCGCGCCCCGCCGCGATGCCGCTCCGCTGCGGATCGCGCGGCGGAGCGCCGGCTGCGCCATCTCCAGCGCCGGAAGCCGCTCGTCGATCGACCGGCGCACCGCCGCCGGCAGCTCGCGGCTCCCGCAGCCCCCCCGGGGCTCGTCGGCGAGCGCGAGGGCGAGGGGGATCGTCGCGTTCCAGATCTCGCTTGCGATCATGAGCGAGGCCACCACGTCGAGTTCGGAGGCGGCGAGCGGGGGCTCCGCGTGCGCGGCGTACCCCCCCAGCCAGCGCTGGATGCGCTCGCCGTCGGTGCCGCACTCGACGGCGAGGCTGCGGGCGATGTCTGCGGCGCGGGCGTCGCGGTGGGCGAAGTCGAAGTCGAGGATCCCCGTCACCTCGTCCCCCTCGAAGAGGACGTTCGCGCCCAGGCACTCGTAGTGCACCACCGTATCCGGAAGCGCGCCGTACCCCAGGAGATCGAGCGCCACGACGTTGCGCTCGCGGATGCCCCGCAGCGACTCGGCGCGCGCCGCGTCTCCGCGGGCGACCCGGTCCAAGAGCTCGGCGACGGTCGTCGTCCCGCGCGTCCTCAGGTAGAGGTCGAGGTCGGTGACACGGCCGAAGGTGGGTCGCTGCTCGGCGGCGCCCGGCCACGCCGCGAGATCGGCGTGCAGCAGCGCGAGCAGCGCCCCCATCCGCTGCAGGGCGCGCGGAGAGTCGGCGAGCGGAGCACCGGGGAGGAACGGGAAGAGCGCCCAGCGCCCGCCGCCGGCCTCCACCGTCGTCTCGCCGGCCGGCGTGGACAGCGGTGCGGCGACCGGCCAGCCGTTGCCGTCGAGATAGCGCAGCAGCGCGTGCTCGTACGGCGTCGCCTCCCGGGCATGGGTGCGGTGATAGCGGCGCAGCACCAGCGGCCCGGCCGCGGCCTCAACGCGCCAGTGCTCGTTGACGGCGCCGCCCGCGAGGGGCGCGAGCGCCGCGGGCTCGATGCCCCAGGCCTCAAGCGCTGCGAGCGTCGCCTGCCTCATGCGCATCTCCCGGTCGTCCCGGCCGGTCGGCGGCGCCTGTAGCGGGGACGGCCCATCGTAGACGCGATGCCGCGGGCTCGCCCGCGGCAGCACGTGTGGACTACCCTGTGCCCCTTCCGCAGGCGGGATCGACGCTCGGACGGAGCGGGGCGATGGACTGGTCCGACACGGCTGAGCAGGCGGCCTTCCGGGAGGCGGTGCGGCGCTTCGTGCGCGAGCGCGCCCCCGCGCGCTACCGCGATCAGGCGGACGACGAGTGGGGGCCCGCGCCCCGCTACGAGAGCTGGCAGTTCGATCTCGTCTGCGGCGACTCGGAGGCGAGCGCCGCCGCGCGCGAGTGGGCGGAGACGCTCGCCGAGCGCGGCTGGGGCGCGCCGCACTGGCCGCCGGAGTACGGCGGCGCAGGGCTCACGGCGGTCGAGCAGTTCATCCTCAACCAGGAGCTCGCGCTCGCGCGGCTCCCGGTGGTCGGCGGGCCCGGCGTGCAGATGCTCGGTCCGACGATCATGGTCCACGGCACGGAGGAGCAGAAGCGGCGCTTCCTCCCCCCGACCCTCGACGGCGAGATGGCGTGGGCGCAGGGCTACTCGGAGCCAGGGGCCGGATCGGATCTCGCCTCGCTCTCGACGCGCGCCGTCCGCGACGGCGACGATTACGTGATCACCGGGCAGAAGATCTGGACGTCGATGGGCCACATGGCGAACTGGCTCTTCATGCTCGTGCGCACCGACACCGAGGCCCCCAAGCACCGCGGGATCTCCTTCGTGCTGCTGCCGCTCGACACGCCCGGCGTCGACATCCGCCCGCTGATCTCGGCGGGCTGGGAGCATCGCACCAACGAGTCGTTCTACGACCAGGTGCGCGTCCCGGTGTCGCACCGCATCGGCGAGGAGAACCGCGGCTGGTACGTGGCGATGACGCTCCTCGACCACGAGCGCTCCAACGTCGGCGGCGCCGTCGGGCAGCGCAAGAACGTGGAGCAGCTCGTCCGCTACGTCGGGAGCGCCGAGGGCCGGCGCGTCTCGCGCGTGGCCGAGCTCGACTCGGTGCGGCAGAAGATCGCCCAGCACTACGTCGAGACGGAGGTGATGTCGCAGTTCTCCTTCCGCATCATCTCGCTGCAGATCGCGGGGAAGATCCCCAACTACGAGGCGTCGATGGCCTCGGCCTTCGGCTCGACGTTCTCGCAGGAGTTCCAGCAGACCGGCATCAAGGCCTTCGGCCTCTACGGGACGCTCTGGTCGAATCCGGACGGGGCCCCGGCCTACGCCCCGCTGGGGGGTCGCTTCACGCAGACCTCGGTGGACGCGATCTCGGCCTCGATCGCCGGCGGGACGCGGGAGATCCAGCGCAACATCGTCGCCACGCGGGGGCTCGGACTCCCGCGCGGCTGAGCCGGGGTCCGGTGGTGGAGACGGGGGGATTCGAACCCCCGGCCTCCGCATTGCGAACGCGGCGCTCTACCAGCTGAGCTACGTCCCCACCGGGATGCCCTGCGGACGGGGCGGTCAAGTATATGGATGGGCCTCCGCGAGCGGCAATTCGCGGGGCCCGGCGCACTAGCCGTCGAGGAGGCCCGGGAGCGGGTCGATCGTGAGGCGGCGCCCGGCGAGATCGACCTCGCGGACGACCTGACCGGTGGCCGGCACGAGCACCTCCCGCCCGTCCCCTGCGCGGACGACGTAGACGTCGTTCGCCCCCGTGCGGAGCACGTCGACGAGCTCGCCGACCTCCGCGCCTCCGACGGTCACGACCGAGAGCCCCAGCAGGTCGTGCACGTAGTGCCAGCCCTCCGGCGGCGGCGGCAGCTCATCCCCCTCGATCTCGATCGGCGCGCCGCGCAGGGCCTCGGCGTCCTCGCGGTTCCCGACGCCGGAGAAGCGCAGCACCGGGTGCCCGCGCCGCGTGCTCAGCGCCTCCACGCGCCGGGTCACGCCGGCCACCAGCAGCTCCGCGCCCACCCGGAAGCGCTCGGGGTTCGAGCTGTGGGGGGTGATGTTCACATGTCCGGCGAGGCCCCAGGGCGCCCCGACGCGCCCCACGGTGACGCGCGCCGGCCCTGGATCCGGATGCCCGGGGCTCGCGCCGCGCTCGGGGGCCGTCGGCACCTCCGCGCGGCCGGTCAGTCTATGGAGAGGGCGGCGTCGACGCCGGCCCGCATGGACGCGACGTGCAGCAGCGAGCGCATCGCGTTGGCGACGCGGCCGTCGCGACCGATGATGCGGCCCTTGTCCTCCTCCGAGACGTGCAGGTAGATGACGACCCGGTCGCCCTCGACGACCTCCTCGACCTCGATCGCCTCGGGCTCCTCGGCGATCGCCCGGGCCAGGTACGCGATCAGCGCGCCCATCGCCTAGGCCTCCTCGTCGTCGGTCGGCGCGTCGGCATCGTCGCCGCCCGCGTCGGCGTCGGCGCCCGTGTCGGCGGTCGCGTCGGCGGTCGCGCCGTTGGCCGCGTCGGCGGTCGCGTCGGCGGTCGCGTCGGCGGTCGCGTCGGCGGTCGCGTCGGCGGCCGCGTCGGCGGTCGCGCCGTGGGCCGCGCCGTTGGCGGGCTCGGCCGCCGCCGCGACGGTGCCCCGGGTGGGGGGTGCCTTCTCGATGAGCCCGCGAGTGTGCAGCAGCCGGTGGACCGTCTCCGAGGGCGTCGCCCCCATGGCGAGCCAGTGTCGGATCCGCTCCTCCTTGAGCTCCAGCACCTTCGGCGAGGCCGCCGGGTTGTAGTGGCCGACGATCTCGACGAAATCGCCGTCCCGGGGGTCGCGGCTGTGCGCCACCACCACCCGGTAAGACGGTGCCTTGCGCCGCCCGGTCCGCCGGAGCCGGATTCGGAGCACGTGACCCTCCCATCGCGTCGCGCATCGGGCCGGCCGGCCCGCACGCGATCGAGTTCGTCGCGGCGCCCGACGCGCGCCGACCGGGACTATTGCTGCATGCGCAGGAGTTCGCGGAGAGCGCTGCCGCCACCGCGGCCGCCACCGGTCATGGCCTGCATGAGTTTCTTCGCTTTCGTGAACTGGTTCAAGAGCCGGTTCACGTCGGCCGGCGTGGTGCCCGAGCCCGCGGCGACGCGCCGCCGGCGGGAGCCGTTGAGGATCTGGGGCCGCCGCCGCTCCTCGGGCGTCATCGAGCGGATGATCGCCTCGGTGCGGGTGAGCTCGCGCTCGTCGAGCTGCTCCTGCATCCCGGACATCCCCGGCATCATCTCCAGCAGTCCGGCGAGCGACCCCATCTGCTTCAGGCTCTGCATCTGGTCGAGGAAGTCCTGCAGGTCGAACTCGCCGCTCGCGACGCGCTTCGCGACGGCCTTCGCCTCGCCCTCGCCGACGGCATCCTTCGCGCGCTCGACGAGCGTGACGACGTCGCCCATCCCGAGCACCCGCGAGGCGAAGCGCTCCGGGTGAAACTGCTCCAGCGCCTCGATCCGCTCCCCGGTCGTGATGAACTTGACCGGGAGGCCCGTCACCGCGCGCACCGAGAGCACGGCGCCGCCGCGGCTGTCCGAGTCGACCTTGGTGACGACGATCCCCGTCCCCTCGAGGACGTCGTGGAACTCGCGGGCGAGATCGACGGCGGACTGCCCGCTCATCGCGTCGACGGCGATCAGAACCTCGGTCGGGTCGGTCGCGTCCGCCAGGTCGATCAGCTCGTCGGCGAGGTCGTCGTCGAGCTCGACGGCGCCGCGCGTGTCGAGGACGACGGCCGTCGCGCCCGAGCGCCTCGCCTCGGCGAGCGCCCTCGCCCCGATCTCGGCCGCCGGCACCTCGCCCGGCTCGGCGTAGACCGAGAGGCCGGCCGGGGCGCCCAGCGCCTGCAGCTGCTCGACGGCGGCGACGCGCTCGAGGTCGGCGGCGACCAGAAGCGGCCTCTCGCCGCGCCCCGCGAGGTAGAGGCCCAGCCTGGCCGCGAGCGTGGTCTTGCCCGAGCCCTTGCTCCCGACGAGCAGGTAGACGGAGGGGCCCCGCTCGGCGCTCCTCAGCTCCTCCGCATCGCCGCCGAGCAGCGCGGCCAGCTCCTCGTGCACGATCCCGACCACCTGCTGGCCCGGCGTCAGCGAGCGGAGCACCTCGCGCCCGAGCGCGCGCTCGCGCACGTGCGCGACGAAGTCGCGCACCACCTGGAAGTGGACGTCGGCCTCGAGCAGGGCGAGCCGCACCTCGCGCAGCGCCTCGTCGAGCTGGGCCTCGGTGATGCGGCCGCCGCTCCGGAGGCGGGCGAGAGTCCGCTGGAGCCGGGCGGAGAGCGCATCCAGCATCGCGGACCCCTATGCGGCCGCTCGGGCGCCGCCGGTGCGCCCGCGTCCGTGAGGCCCTCGGGAGCGCATCGCCCCTAGGAGAGGCCGCGCTCCGCGAAGAGAGCGCAGAGGTCGGCGATGCGGCAGGCGTAGCCCCATTCGTTGTCGTACCAGCCGATCGTCTTCGCCATCCCCCCGTCCACGATCATCGTCGCCGGCGCGTCAAAGATCGCGGAGCCCGGGTGCTCGCGGAAGTCGGAGGAGACGAGCTCGTCGCGCTCGTAGTAGAGGTAGCCCTTCATGGGCCCCTCGGCGGCGGCGAGGAAGGCCTCGTTGACGGCGCCCTCGGAGACGCTCTGCTCCAGGTCGGCGACCAGGTCCACGACCGACACCGTCGCGGTCGGCACGCGGAAGGCGACGCCGTCGATCTTTCCGGTGAGCTCCGGGATCACCTTCCCCACCGCGCCCGCCGCCCCCGTCGAGGTCGGGATGATGTTGTCAGCGGCCGCCCGCGCACGGCGGAGGTCCTTGTGCTTCGCATCCACGAGGTTCTGGTCGCGCGTGTAGGAGTGGATCGTCGAGAGGAAGGCGCGCTCGATGCCGAATCCGTCGTGGAGCACCTTCACCATCGGCACGACGCAGTTGGTGGTGCAGGAGCCCGCCGAGACGACGTGGTGACGGGCGGGGTCGTAGTCGTCCTGGTTGACGCCCAGGATGACGGTCCAGTCCTCGTTCCTGGCCGGGGCGGTGATCAGCACCTTCTTCACCGAGTCGCGGATGTGCACCCCCGCCTGAGGCCCGTCCCGGAAGGCACCCGTCGACTCCACGACGACGTCCACCCCGAGCTCGCCCCACGGGATCTGCGCCGGATCCTCCTGCTGGAGCACCCGCACCTCGTGCGTCCCGTCGATGACCAGGCGCTCGGGTGAGTCCTCGACCGGGGCGGGGAAGCGCCCGTAGACGCTGTCGTAGCGCAGCAGGTGCGCGTGCAGGTCGGCCGGGGTGCGGCCGTTGATGGCGACCACCTCGAAGTCGTCGCGGTGGTGGCGATACCAGGCGCGCAGGGTGAGCCGCCCGATGCGTCCGAAGCCGTTGATGCCGACCCGCAGCGTCATCGTCGTCCCCTCCGCGGCCGTGCCCGCCCGGCGCCCGTCGATTCTACCGCCGCCCCGGCCGAGGCAGGCGCGGGCTCCGGGCCGCACGGGGCGGTCGCACGGCGCCCCGGGGCCGCGCGCCGCGGCCTCACAGCAGGACCCGTCGCGGCGCGTCGCCGGGCCGGCGCCGGAAGTCGAGCAGGAGGTGCCGCCTTCGTCCGTCGTCGTCGGTCCATTCCTCCAGGCGGCAGCGGTCGGGCGCGCTGCGCAGCGCCTCCGCCCGGCGGACCCAGCTCACCGCCTCGGACCGGAGCTCCTCCCCGGCCGGGAAGTGCGCCCGGGCGTGGAGCGCCAGGTGGAGCTGCCGCTCGCCGATGAGGGCGAGCCAGCCCGCGAGCAGCTGCGCCCAGCCGAGGTGGAACGCCTGATCGCCGAAGACCAGCGGGTAGCGCCGTGGTCCGGCGTCGCCCGCGACGAAGAGGGCGGTCGCGCCGAAGTTGGGCCGGCCGAGGTCGGAGCAGGCGCGGTAGACGACGCGGAGCGCCTCGTCCGACGCGATGGCCTCGCCCGCGAAGTAGTGGCCGAGGCCGACCTCCTCGGCGCGCGTCGGCTCGTGGCGCCCGTAGGCGTGGTGCGCCCAGCGGCGGAAGTCGTCGAGCTCGCCGCCCGCGAGCGCGACCTGGGCCGCCACCAGCTCGACCGCCTGCCGGATGAGGGCGACGGCGGCGCCGTAGCCGCCGCGGCGCACGAGCGCGAGCGCCTCGCTCTCTGCGGTGAGCGCGCGGCTCCACTGCGAGGCGAGCGCCGCCATCGACATCGTGCGCGCGGAGGGCTCGTACCCGGTCGCGGCGAGGCGGAGCTGCAGCGCGAAGCCCTCACCGAGCAGCGAGAGATCCTCGGCCAGGAGGAAGGACGACTGCCGCCAGGCGTCCTCGGCGGCGGGGTCCAGCTCGGCGGGACGCCCGGGCTCCACCCAGCGCTCCGGCATGCGCATCCCGGAGACGCGCTGCGGCGCCTCCGCCGCCGGGAGCCCGGACTCCGGCGTCCCGCCGTTGTCGCTGCCCGACGCCGACGTCACGCGCGGCCGCGGTCCGGGCGGCGGAAGCGGGCGACTGCCTCCGGCCCGTAGAGCGCCTCGGGGCCCAGCTCCTCCTCGATCCGGAGCAGTTCGTTGTACTTCGCCGTGCGGTCGCTCCGCGCGGGCGCGCCCGTCTTGATCTGGCCCGCGCCCGTCGCCACGGCGAGGTGGGCGATCGTCGTGTCCTCCGTCTCGCCCGAGCGATGGGAGATCACCACCGACCACCCCGCCCGCTGTGCGGCGCGGATTGTCTCGAGCGTCTCGGTTAGCGTCCCGATCTGGTTGGGCTTGATGAGGATCGCGTTCGCCGCGCGCTCGTCGACGGCGCGCGCAAGGCGCTCGCGGTTCGTCACCAGCAGGTCGTCCCCCACGAGCTGGACGCGGTCCCCCAGCCTCTCCGTCAGGGTGCGCCACCCGCTCCAGTCGTCCTCGGCCATCCCGTCCTCGATGGAGGCTATGGGGTAGCTGTCGCACCACTCCTCCCACAGCGAGGCGAGCTCGGCCGAGGTCACGCTGCGCCCCTCGCGCGGCAGCTCGTAGAGGCCGCTGTCCGCGGCCGCGCCCGCGGGCGCGCGGTAGAGCTCGGTGGCGGCCGGGTCGAGCGCGATGACGATCTCGTCGTGCGGCCTGAGCCCGGCGCTCTCGACCGCGCGCACGACGATCTCGATCGCCTCCCGGTTCGACCCGAGGCGGGGGGCGAAGCCGCCCTCGTCGCCGACGTTCGTGCTGTGCCCCTCGCGGCTCAGCAGCTCGTGCAGGTGGTGGTAGATCTCGGCGATCCAGCGCAGCCCCTCGCGGTAGGTGGCGGCGCCGACCGGCATCACCATGAACTCCTGGAAGTCGGTGGAGCCTGAGGCGTGCGCGCCGCCGTTGAGGATGTTCGCCATCGGCACGGGGAGCGTGCGCGCGCCGGCCCCGCCGAGGTAGCGGTAGAGGGGCTGCTCGGCGGATGCCGCGGCCGCCTTCGCGACCGCGAGCGAGACGCCCAGGATCGCGTTCGCGCCGATGCGCGACTTGGCGCGGGTGCCGTCGGCCTCGACCATCAGCTCGTCGATCTCCGCCTGACGCTGCGCGTCGCGGCCGACGATCGCGTCGCGGAGCTCCCCGGAGATGTAATCGATCGCCCGCAGGACGCCGCGGCCCCGGTAGCGGGCCGGGTCGGCGTCGCGCAGCTCGACGGCCTCGTGCGCGCCGGTCGAGGCGCCGCTCGGCACCGCGGCGCGGCCGACGGCGCCGTCCAGCAGCTCGACGTCGACCTCGACGGTCGGGTTCCCGCGCGAGTCGAGGATCTCGCGCGCCGTCACGTCCACGATCTCCACGGGGGGCGCCCTCCCTGGCTCGCGGACGATCATCACCGCGCCCGCGCCCGCGGACAACCGGCGGCCCGCCGGGTCGGGAGCTACTGGGCGCGCGGGTGTACCTGGTCGTAGACGAGCCGCAGGTGCTCGTCGGCGAGCTGCGTGTAGACCTGCGTCGTGGAGACGTTCGCGTGGCCGAGCAGCTCCTGCACCGCGCGCAGCGACGCCCCGCCCCTGAGCATGTGCGTCGCGAAGGAGTGGCGCAGCGTGTGCGGCGTCACGTGGCTCGTGATCCCGGCCTGCTTGGCGTAGCCCTTCAGGATCAGCCAGAAGCCCTGCCGGGTCAGCCGATCCCCGCGGCGATTCACGAACAGCGCGCGCTGGGCGCCGTTGCGGACGAGCGCCGCCCGCGCCTCGTCGAGGTAGTTCTCGACGGAGCGCGCCGCCTGGGGGTCGAGGGGGATCGTGCGCTCCTTCGCCCCCTTGCCCAGGCACCGCACGTATCCCGAGCCGCGGGCGAGGTGGATCGATTCGATGTTGAGTGACACCAGCTCCGAGACGCGCATGCCCGTGGCGTACATCAGCCCGAGCATCGCGGCGTCGCGGGCGGCCTCCACGCTCCCGTGGCGGAGCGGCGCGCGCAGCAGCGCGTCCACCTCGTCGGTGGTGAGGGGCTGGGGCACGGGCCGGGGCGCTCGCGGCGACTCGACGGAGGCGGTCGGGTTGCTCGAGAGGTCGCCGGAGTCGAGCAGGAACGCGCAGAAGGACTTCACCGCCGCGACCTTGCGGGCGACCGTCGCCTTCGCGTAGCCCTTGCCGTGGGGACCCCGGTCGGCGAGCCAGGCGATGTAGTCGAGGATCAGCTCGCGGTCGAGGCTCTCGAGAGCGCCCGTCCCGTCCTCCGCGTCCGCGCCGCCTGAGCCCTCGCCGCGCACGAAGCCGACGAAGCCCGCGAGGTCGTTCCGGTACGCGTCGATGGTGTTCTTGGAGGAGCCGCGCTCGGCCGCCATGTAGTGCAGGAAGGCGGTGACCCGCTCCTCCACGAGGACCCCCTCCGCACCGGACACATGGACAGCCATGCCGCTGGGGTGCAGGGAGTATACACACGCGGAGCCGCCCCGCCGCCCGCCCCGCCGGCGCACGGCCGGCGGCTCCCTCAGACCGCGGCCCGGGCGCGCGGGGCATGCCTCTCCGGCGCGTCTCAGGCGCCCTCGTAGCCGTCGCGCCCCACGAGCGGCACGAAGCGCACGCCGCCCAGGCTGCGGCTCCCGATCGCCCCGCCACGACGGGTGAGGAGCCGGAGCTCCTGGCCCGAGCGGGGCCCCACCGGGATGACCAGCCGCCCCCCGTCCGCGAGCTGATCGAGAAGCGCGGGCGGCACGGCGGGAGCCGCCGCCGCGACCAGGATCGCGTCGAACGGCGCCCTGGCCGGCGCGCCGGGGTGCTCGCCGGCCTCCCGGACCTCGACGCGGTCCGCTCCCAGCCGCGCGAGCGTCGCGCGGGCCCGCTCGCGCAGCACCGGCACGATCTCGACCGTGGTCACGCTTCCGGCGAGGAGGGCGAGCACCGCCGCCTGGTAGCCCGACCCGGTGCCGACCTCGAGCACGCGGTCGGCGGGGCCGAGCTCAAGGGCCTCCGACATCATCCCGACGATGAGCGGCTGCGAGATGGTCTGCCCGTGCCCGATAGCGAGCGCCCGGTCGGCGTAGGCGTAGCGGCGGACCTCCCCGGGGACGAACGCGTGTCTCGGCACCGACCGCATCGCCTCGAGCACGCGCGGGTCGCGCACCACCTCGGCCACGCGCGCCACCATGCGCGCGCGCCGCCCGGCGAACGCCCGCGCGTCGTCGGCGTCCGCGCCGGGCCGCCCTCCGGATCCGCGCTCGCTCACGCTCCCATTGTGCGACGGCGGAGCGGCGCCGGGGTGACGCCTACAGCGAGCGCTTGACCGACTCGGCGAGCCGGCGCGTGAAGCCGACGGTGGCCGCGATCTCGTCGACCGAGGCCTCGCGCACGCCGCGCACCGTCCCGAAGCGGCGCAGCAGCGCGCGCTTCCGCTTCGGCCCGACGCCCGGGATCGAGTCGAGGGCCGAGCGCGTCTGCGAGCGGCCGCGCAGCGAGCGGTGGTAGGTGACGGCGAAGCGGTGCGCCTCGTCGCGGACGCGCTGCACCAGGTAGAGCGCCTCCGAGGTCCGAGGGAGGCGGATCGGCTCGGCGAGGTCGGCGACGTAGATCTCCTCCTCGCGCTTGGCGAGCCCGCAGACCGGGATCGATCCGAGCCCGAGGTCGCGCAGGAGATCGAGCGCGGCGCCGAGCTGCCCCCTGCCGCCGTCGATGATGACCAGATCGGGGACGGCGTCCCACGGCGCGCCCTCGCCGGCCGCTGCCGCGCCGGGGCGCGCCGGGCGCTGCCCGGCGCCCCGCATCGCGACGGCGTCGGCGCTCGCGAGGTGGCGGAAGCGACGCTCGATCACCTCCCGCATGGAGGCGAAGTCGTCCTGCCCGGCGACCGTGCGGATGCGGAAGCGCCGGTAGTGCTGGGGGCGGGCGAGGCCATCCTCGAAGACGACCATCGAGGCGACCGTGTTGGTGCCCTGGATGGTGGAGACGTCGTAGCACTCGATGCGCTGCGGACGGGCCGGCAGGTCGAGCTCCTCCGCGAGCAGCGAGAGCGCCTGCTCGGTCTTGTCGCGGTCGGCGAGCCAGCGGGCGTGGTGCATCGAGAGCGCCTGCCGCGCATTCTCCTCGGCGGTCTCCACGAGGCGCCGGCGCTCCCCCCGCGCCGGGACGCTGACCTCGACGGCCCCCCCGCGCCGCTCGCGGAGCGCGGCCACCAGCTCGCCGCGGTCGGCCGGCTCGGTCGAGAGCAGCACCGTGCGCGGGACGTACGTGGCCGACTCGTAGTACTGCGCGAGGAAGGCGCCGATCACGGCGGCGTCCGCCGCCTCGCCGGCGCCGTCGAGCGTGAAGGAGTCGGTGTCCGCGACCACCGTGCCCCGCGCGAAGAAGACCTGCACGCAGGCCTCGTCCCCCTCGCGGGCGAGCGCGAAGACGTCGGCGTCGAGGGCGGTGGTCGTCGCCATCTGGCGCCGCTCCCCGGTGACGCGCTCGATGGACTCGATCTGGTCGCGGATGCGGGCGGCGCGCTCGAACTGGAGCGCCTCCGCCGCTCCCGACATCTGCCCGCGGAGCTGCGCCACCACCTCGGAGGAGCGCCCCTCCAGGAAGAGCACCGTCTGGCGGATGACGTCGCGGTACTCGTCGTCGGTGCAGTAGCCGGTGCACGGCGCGATGCAGCGCTTGATGTAGTAGTCGAGGCAGGGGCGCGGGTCGGTGCCCGTGATGGTCTTGGTGCACGAGCGCCAGGGGAAGAGCTTCTTCACGACGTCGAGCGTCCGGCGAACGGAGCCGGCGGAGGCGTAGGGGCCGAAGTACCGCGCGCCGTCGTCCTCGACGCGGCGCGTGATCGTGACGCGCGGCCACGGGCTCTCGACGTCGACCTTGAGGTAGGGATAGCGCTTGTCGTCCTTGAGCCGGATGTTGTAGGTCGGCTGGTGGCGCTTGATCAGCGTCGCCTCGAGCAGCAGCGCCTCGGCCTCGGAGCGGGTCACGACGTGGTCGATCGTGGCCACCTGCTGAGAGAGCGCTCGCATCCGCGGCTCCAGGCTGCGCGACGAGCCGAAGTAGGAGCGGACGCGCGTGCGCAGCTGCTTCGCCTTGCCGACGTAGATCACCTCGCCCTCACCGTCGCGCAGGATGTAGACCCCGGGGCTCGTGGGGAGCGTTCGCACCTGCGAGAGCACGCTCGCGTCGGTCATGAGGGTGATCCTAAGGCCTGCGGCCGGGGCGGGGCCCGCCCGGGGAAAGAGCGTCTCCGGGGCCGCCGCCTCCGCCGCGCGGCGTTGAACGCGCGCCGGGGCGGGGTCTACGATGGTCGGGCGCCAGGTCCGAGCCGGCCCGGTGGGCGGTTAGCTCAGTTGGTACGAGCGCTCGCTTCACACGCGAGAGGTCACTGGTTCAAGTCCAGTACCGCCCACCATCGAGGCTCGGTCGAGGCGGGAGTGGCCGGTCAGGCGTGCCGAAGTGGCGGAATCGGTAGACGCGCTACGTTCAGGGCGTAGTGAGCCCTGCGCTCGTGTGAGTTCGAGTCTCACCTTCGGCACCACCAGCACCTCCGCCGCGCGTCGGGATGGGGACGAGCGCCCGTAGCTCAGTGGATAGAGCGCAGCCCTGCGGAGGCTGAGGCCGAAGGTTCGAATCCTTCCGGGCGTACCACCCTCACGGTCGATTCCTCCCGGAGCGGGCCGCGGAGCGCCGCGCCGCGCCGGCGCCGGCCGCGGGCGGCTCCGCTACGATGGCGCGGGCGCGATGAGCGGGGGGCACGCGATGGCTGGCGAGTCAGGGGGCGGGTCCGGCCGGCCCGGGACCCGGGGCGCGATCACGGCCGGCGGCGCCGAGCTCGACGTGCACCTGGTCCAGGCCGCCTGCGAGGCGCTGGGCGCCTCCGTCGACCGGCTGCCCTTCACGCTGCGCATCCTGCTCGAGAACCTGCTCCGGTACGAGGACGGCCGCTCGGTGACCGGGGAGCAGATCGAGGCGCTCGTCCACTGGGACCCCGGCGCCGAGCCGGAGACGGAGATCGCCTTCCGGCCGGCGCGCGTCCTGCTGCAGGACTTCACCGGCGTCCCCTGCATCGTCGATCTCGCGGCGATGCGCGATGCGATAGCGGAGATGGGCGGCGACCCGCGCCGCATCAATCCCCTGCAGCCCGTCGACCTCGTGATCGATCACTCGGTGCAGGTCGACGAGTACGGCACGGACGCCGCCTTCCTGCTCAACGTCAGGCGCGAGTTCGAGCGCAACCGCGAGCGCTACCAGTTCCTGCGCTGGGGCCAGGGGCAGCTCGACGGCTTCCGGGTCGTCCCGCCGGGAACGGGGATCGTGCACCAGGTCAACCTGGAGTACCTCGCCTCGGGGGTGATGGCGACGGGCGGCGCCGCCTACCCGGACTCGCTGGTCGGCACCGACTCCCACATGACGATCATCACCGGGCTCGGCGTGCTGGGCTGGGGGGTCGGCGGGATCGAGGCGGAGGCCGCCATGCTGGGGCAGCCGGTCTCGATGCTGATTCCGCAGGTCGTCGGCGTGCGGCTCAGCGGCCGCCTGCCGGAGGGCGCCACCGGGACCGATCTCGTGCTGCGCGTGACCCAGCTGCTCCGGGAGCGCCGCGTCGTCGGCAAGTTCGTCGAGTACTTCGGCGAGGGGCTCGCGGAGCTCCCGCTCGCCGCCCGGGCGACCGTCGCGAACATGTGCCCGGAGTACGGCGCGACGGTCGGCTTCTTCCCCGTCGACGCCGAGACGCTCTCCTACCTGCGCTTCACCGGACGCAGCGACGCCGAGGTGGAGCTGGTCGAGCGCTACTGCCGCGAGCAGCGGCTCTTCCGCACGCAGGAGACGCCGGACCCGGAGTACTCGGAGGTGCTGGAGGTCGACCTCGGGAGCATCGAGCCGAGCCTCGCCGGCCCCCGCCGTCCGCAGGACCGGATCCCGCTCGCCTCGGCCGCCGATTCCTCCCGGACGACGATCGCCGAGGAGGTCGCGGCGGGCTCCGGGACGGGCCCCGTCCGGGTCGAGGGCGACGCGGGGAGCTACGAGATCTCGAGCGGATCGGTGGTGATCGCGGCGATCACGAGCTGCACCAACACCTCCAACCCCGAGGTCATGGTGGGGGCCGGGCTCCTCGCGAAGAAGGCCGTCGAGCGCGGGCTTCAGACGCCGCCGTGGGTCAAGACCAGCCTGGCGCCCGGCTCGAAGGTGGTCACGGACTACCTGCGCGACGCCGGCCTGATGGAGCCCCTGGAGCAGCTCGGGTTCGACCTGGTGGGCTACGGGTGCACGACCTGCATCGGCAACTCCGGGCCGCTCCCCCTGCCGGTGGCCCAGGCGGTCGACGACGGCAAGCTCGCCGTCGCCTCCGTCCTCTCCGGCAACCGCAACTTCGAGGCGCGCGTCCACAACCTCGTGCGCTCGAACTACCTCGCCTCCCCGCCGCTCGTCGTCGCCTACGCCCTCGCCGGGCACATGAACGTCGACCTCACGCGCGACCCGCTCGGCACCGACGGGGACGGCCGGCCGGTCTACCTGCGCGACATCTGGCCCCGCGCGCAGGAGGTGCAGGCGACGCTCGCCCGCTGCGTGCGCGCCGAGATGTTCCGCAGCCAGTACGCGGACGTCTTCACCGGCGACGAGGAGTGGCGCGAGCTCCCCGTCCCCACCGGCGAGCGCTTCGGCTGGGACGAGTGGTCGACCTACGTGCGCCGGCCCCCCTTCTTCGACGGGATGGCGCGCGAGCCCGGGGCGCCGCGCGACATAGTCGGCGGGAGGGTGCTGGCGCTGCTCGGCGACTCGGTGACGACCGATCACATCTCGCCCGCCGGCGCGATCGCCGACGGCTCGCCGGCGGGCCGCTACCTGCAGGAGCACGAGGTGCCGGCGCGCGAGTTCAACAGCTACGGCGCCCGCCGCGGCAACCACGAGGTGATGATGCGGGGCACCTTCGCCAACGTGCGGCTGCGCAACGGCCTCGTCGAGCGCGAGGGCGGGTGGACCCGCCACTTCCCCTCGGGCGAGGAGATGCTGGTCTTCGACGCCGCGGAGCGCTACCGCGGGGAGGGCGTGCCGCTGCTCGTCGTCGCCGGCCGCGAGTACGGATCGGGGAGCTCGCGCGACTGGGCGGCGAAGGGGCCGGCGCTGCTCGGCGTGCGCGCCGTGATCGCGCAGAGCTACGAGCGCATCCACCGCTCCAATCTGATAGGGATGGGGATCCTGCCGCTCGAGTTCCTGCCGGGCGAGTCGCTGGCGACGCACGGCCTGAGCGGCACCGAGCCGTTCGACCTGCGCGGCATCGACGGCGGCATCACCCCCGGGCAGTCGGTGACGGTCGTCGCGACCACCCGGGAGGGCCGGGAGGCGAGCTTTGAGGTCCGCTCCCGCATCGACACGCCCGTGGAGGCGGAGTACTACCGCCACGGCGGGATCCTGCAGTACGTGCTGAGGAGCCTCATCGCCTCGC
>VYDC01000189.1 GCA_009843585.1 Chloroflexota bacterium
GTCCTGGACGCCTTCGGCCCCCTCGTGCGCGAGTGGTTCACCGGGCGCTTCGCGGCCCCGACCGAGGCGCAGGCCGCCGGGTGGCCGCTCATCGCCAGCCGCCGCGACACCCTGATCACCGCCCCCACCGGCTCCGGCAAGACGCTCGCCGCCTTCCTCTGGGGCCTCGACCACCTCATCACCGCCTCCGCGGGCGGGGCGCTTCAGGATGAGACGAGCATCCTCTACGTCACGCCGCTGCGCGCGCTCGGGAACGACATCCAGCGCAACCTCGAGACGCCGCTCGCGGAGCTGCGCGCCCTCGCCGCCCGCCGGGGGTCGGAGTTCCCTGAGCTCCGCGTCGCGGTGCGCTCCGGCGACACGCCGCCGTCCATACGGCAGCAGCAGGTCCGCCGCCCGCCGCACATCCTGATCACCACGCCGGAGTCGCTCTACCTCCTGCTGACCTCGCGGCGCGGGCGCGAGGCGCTGCGAACCGTCCAGACAGTGATCGTCGACGAGATACACGCGCTCGCCCGCGACCGCAGGGGGAGCCACCTGGCGCTCTCGCTCGAGCGGCTCGACCACGTCGTCGAAGGCGCGGGCGCCCGGCGGCCGGTGCGGGTCGGCCTCTCGGCGACCGTCCGCCCCGTCGGCGAGGTGGCCCGCTTCCTGGTCGGGAGCGCGCCCGGGGGCACGGAGCGCCCCTGCGAGGTCGTCGACCTCGGGCACCAGCGTGATCTCGACCTGGCCATAGAGGTCCCGCCCACCGATCTCGAGGCGGTGACGCCCCGCGAGCAGTGGGACGAGATCTACGACCGGCTCGCGGAGCTCGTGACCGGGCACCGCACCACGCTCGTCTTCGTGAACACCAGGCAGCTCTCGGAGCGCGTCGCGCACCGCCTCGAGGAGCGACTGGGGTCCGACGCGGTCGCGAGCCACCACGGATCGCTCTCGCGCGAGCGGCGCGAACGCGTGGAGTCCCGCCTCAAGGCCGGGGAGCTGCGCGCGCTGGTCGCCACCGCCTCGCTCGAGCTCGGCATCGACATCGGCGCCATCGATCTCGTCTGCCAGGTCGGCTCGCCCCGGAGCATCGCCACCTTCCTGCAGCGCGTCGGGCGCTCCGGGCACGCGCTGGGGCTCAGGCCCAGCGGCCGCATCTTCCCGACGACCCGCGACGACCTGGTCGAGGCTGCGGCGCTGGTGCGCGCGGTGCGCTCAGGACGCCTCGACCGCATCGAGCCCCTCCCCGCCCCGCTCGACGTGCTGGCGCAGCAGCTCGTCGCCGAGTGCGCGGCCGAGGAGTGGGACGAGGACGAGCTCTTCGCCTTCGCCCGCCGCGCCCACCCCTACCGTGCGCTCGAGCGCTCCGACTACGAAGAGGTCGTCGCGATGCTGGCGGAGGGCATCGGCTCGGGCGCCGGCCGCGCCGCGCCGCTCATCCACCGGGACCGCATCCACGGCATGCTGCGCGGCCGCCGCTCGGCGCGGCTGGCGGCGCTCCTCAACGGCGGCACGATCCCCGAGATGGGCGACTACCGCGTCGTCGCCGAGCCCGGCGACACCGTGGTGGGGAGCGTCGGCGAGGACTTCGCCGTCGAGAGCGCGGCCGGCGACATCTTCCTGCTGGGCTAGACGTACTGGCGCATCCGCCGCCTCGTCGGCGACACGGTGCGCGTGGCCGACGCGCAGGGGGCGCCCCCGACGATCCCCTTCTGGGAGGGACAGGCGCCGGGGCGCACGCGGGAGCTCTCCGAGGAGGTCGGCCGGCTCAGACGCGACGTGGCGGCGCGACTCGACGGCGACCCGGGGGAGCTGCGCGCCTGGCTGGTCCGCGAGTCCTCGCTCCCCGACGCCGGCGCGGCGCAGCTCGCCGACTACCTGCGCGCGACCCGCGGCGGCCTCGGGCTGGTGCCGACCGACGAGGACGTCGTCTTCGAGCGCTTCTTCGACGAGTCGGGCGGGATGCAGCTCGTCGTGCACGCGCCGTTCGGGCAGCGCGTCAATCGCGCCTGGGGGCTCGCGCTGCGCAAGCGCTTCTGCGTCGTCTTCGACTTCGAGCTGCAGGCCGCCGCCTGCGACGACGCGATCCTGCTCTCGCTGGGCCCGCAGCACTCCTTCCCGCTCGAGGAGTCGTTCCGCTACGTCACCTCCCAGAACCTCGAGCACGCCGTCGAGCAGTCCGTCCTCTACACGCCGCTCCTCCCGACGCGCTGGCGCTGGAACGCCACCCGCGCGCTCGCCGTGCCCAGGCGCCGGGGCGGGAAGCGTGTGGCGCCCTGGGTGCAGCGGATGCGGGCCGACGATCTCCTCGCCTCCGTCTTCCCCGACGTCGTCGGCTGCCAGGAGAACGTGACCGGTGCGCTGGAGCTCCCCGACCACGTGCTCATTCGCCAGACGATGCGGGACTGCCTGCGCGAGGTGATGGACGTCGACGGGGCGCGGGCCCTGCTCGAGCGCGTCGAGGCGGGGGCGATCCGGCTGCACGCTAGGGACACCACCGAGCCCTCGCCGATGGCGCACGAGATCGTCGCCGGGCGTCCCTTCACCTACCTCGACGACGCGCCGCTCGAGGAGCGCCGCGCCCGCGCCGTGCAGCTGCGGAGGACGCTCCCCGAGCACCAGCGCGATCTCGGGGCGCTCGACCCCGCTGCCATCGAGCGCGTGCGCCAGCAGGCCTGGCCCGACCCGCGCAGCGCCGAGGTGGCCCCCGACGCGCTGCTCGGGTCGGGCC
>VYDC01000121.1 GCA_009843585.1 Chloroflexota bacterium
CGCCTCCTACGAGTCGCGGCGCTACGGCTGCCGCTCGGCGCAGCCGATGGTCCAGGCGCTCCGGCTCTGCCCCCGGGCGATCGTGGTGCCGCCGCGCCCCGACCTCTACCGGGAGGCGTCCCGCGCCTTCCACGCCATCCTGCGCGGCTCTTCGCCGCTCGTCGAGTCGGCCGGCCTCGACGAGGCGTACGTCGACCTGACCGGCGTCGGCGGCGGGGGGGCGGGGGGCGCCGTGGAGCGGGCCGCTATAGCGGGCGCCTGCGACCGCATCCGGAGCGAGCTCGGGCTCCCGGTCTCCGCCTGCGTCGCCGGGAGCCGCACCACGGCCAAGGTCGGGTCGGACCGCGCGAAGCCCGACGGCCTCATCGTCGTGGAGGCCGGCGGGGACGCCGCCTTCCTGGCGCCCGTCCCGGTGCGCGAGCTCCCGATGGTGGGCCCGCGGATGGCCCAGGAGCTCGCGGCGAGCGGCGTCGCGACCATAGGCGAGCTCGCCGCGCTCGACAGGCGCTGGCTCCAGGTCCGGTTCGGGCGCGTCGGGGCGGCGGTCCACGACCGGGCGCGCGGCCGGGACCCCTCGCCGGTGCGCGCCCAGCCGCGGTCGGCGCGATCCGTCTCGCGCGAGGTCACCTTCGGCGCCGACGTCCTGGATCGCGACACGCTCAGGCGCACGCTTGCCCGGCACGCCGAGCGGGTCGGGCGCGACCTGCGCGCCGACGGCCGGCGCGCGCGCACCGTGACGCTGAAGCTCAGGTGGGGCGACTTCCAGACCCTCACGCGCAGCCGCACCCTGGAGCGGCCCACGCACGCGACGCGCGCCCTCGCCGCGGCCGGCGAGGAGCTCCTAGACGGCGTGCTGGCAGAGCGGGGGCGCCGGGGCGTCCGGCTTATCGGCCTCGCCGCGAGCAACCTCGTCGCCGAGGACCTCCAGCTCGGCTTCGACGCCGCCGCCGGCCCGGCCGCCCGGGCGTCGCAGCGCGCCGGGGCGCGCGCCGCCACCCGGGGGCGCCCCGGCGCCGCCCCGGCCCCGCGCGGAGCGCCCGCCCGGGGCGCCGGCGAGGAGGCGGACGGGGGGAGCCTCCCCGGCGAATGAGGGGCTCCGCCGGGCCCGGGCCGCGCGGCCGCAGGAGGCACGGCTCCGCTGCGGGAGCTCCCTGCCTGCTGGTGCCGGGCCCGGGACGCGAAGTATGGTAAGTCTCCCACCGGCGCAGGAGATTCGGGAGATATGGCCGAGCCGCGTTCCGGTCCCCGCTCCAGGTCGACGGCTCGCCGGGACGCCACCGACGGCGGCGAGCGGCAGGCGCCGGCGACGCGCTGGGTGAACATCGCGCGCGCCTGCGAGGTGCTCGGGGTCAACGAGTCGACGGTGCGGCGCTGGGCCGATGCCGGCCAGATTCGCTGTTTCCGCACGCCCGGCGGGCACAGGCGCTTCTCCGAGCGCGAGCTTCTCGACCTGGTGGAGGGACGGAGCGGCGGCCGGCGCGAGCTCGAGGAGGCCGCCGTCAGCCGCATTCGCCGAGAGCTCTCCTCCGGTCGCGGCGAGGCGGGCTGGTACGAGCGGATGGCGAGCGACGAGCGCGAGACGCTCCGGCCGCTCGGCCGCCGGCTCGCCGAGCTCGTCGACGACGACATCGCCGGCCGCGGACCGCGCGCCGAGATCGAGCGCGAGGTCGACGCCATAGGCGAGCGCTACGGCCAGCTGCTCTTCGAGAGCGGCATGCCGCTCTCGCAGGCGATAGAGGCATTCACCTTCTTCCGCCGCTCGCTCGACGAGGCGGCCAAGAGGCTCTCCGAGCGCAGGCGCATGGGCGCATCCGAGGCCGCGCGCGCCCGCGAGCAGATCGCCGAGCTGGCCGATCGCGTCCTGCGAGGGGTGAGCGCCGCCTACGACGACCCGGCAGCCGCCGCCGACCGCCGCCCGGGAACGCGCGGCGCGCCGGGTGCGGGCCCTCCGGCCTGATCGGGCGACGCGTGCCGATGGTCGGCGACGGCGGGATACCCCTCGGCGGGTCGAGGCGCTCGCAGGCTCGGGTGCGCGGGATCTGGATCTCCCCCGACGGAGTCGCGGCCGGCGCGGCAACCGGCGCCCGGGGGGAGCGCGGGGCGTGAGCGACCGGGCGCCGGGCGGCAGCGCTACGCCGCCGCCTCCACGGGAGCCGGGCTAGCGCGTGCCGCTCCGCATCGCCTCCGGTCCCACGCGCCTGGCGCGGGCGCGGGCGGACGTCACCGTCGCGGCGCTGGCCCGGGCGCCCGAGCCGGTGCCCGCCTCAGTCGTCACCGTCGAGCCGGCCTCCGGCCGGGGCGCCGCACCCGATGAGGGCCAGGGGTGTTCCGACCTCGTACGGGCCGCGCGGCGGGCACTGCTCGACGGACGCGCCGATGCCTGCGTGCACTCGCTCTCCGACGTCCCGGTCGAGCCCGTGGCCGCGGTGGTGCTCTGCGCCGTTCTCCCGCGCGCCGACGCCCGCGACGCGCTCGTGGCATCCGCGGGCCGCCGGCTCGCCGACCTCCCGGCGGGGGCCCGCGTCGGGGCAGACTCGCCGCGGGGAGCCTCGATGCTCCGGGCCGTCCGCCCCGACCTGGCGACCGCCGAGACGGCGTGCGGCGTCGACGCCGCAGTGGGCCTCGTCGCACGGGGACGCTACGACGCGGTGTTGACGGCGCGCCGCGGCCGCCCCGAGCGACGCCGGGGCGGGGGGGCGGCCCCGG
>VYDC01000259.1:0-366 GCA_009843585.1 Chloroflexota bacterium
GCCTGGAGGGCGGCATGACGAACGGCGAGGACCTCGTCGTGCGCGCCGCCATCAAGCCGATATCGACGGTCCCCCGCCGCATGCCCACGGCCGACCTCCACACAGGCGCCGAGGCGACCTCCTTCTACGAGCGCTCGGACGCCTGCGTCGTGCCGGCGGCGGCGGTGATCGGGGAGGCGATGCTCGCCATCGTGCTCGCCGGGGCCGCGCTCGAGAAGTTCGGGGGCGATCACGTGGAGGAGCTCCGGCGCAACCACGCCGCCTTCCGGGAGAGCGTCGGGGCGCCCCCCCCCGCGCCCGCCCCCCCGGCCCCCCCCCCCCCCCCCCCCCCCGCCGCCGCGCGGGGCCCCCCCCCCCACACCCCAC
>VYDC01000259.1:376-2704 GCA_009843585.1 Chloroflexota bacterium
GGCGAGGCCCCCGTGGCACCCGAGCCCGCGGACGGCGCGGAGCCGGCGGAGGACCCCGCCGAATGAGCGCCGCGCGGCAGATCGTCCTGGTCGGCCTCTCGGGGGTCGGGAAGTCCTCCGTGGGCGAGGTGCTCGCAGAGCGCCTCGGCTGGCCGCTCCTCGACACCGACGATCTGATCACCGAGCGCGAGGGCCGCACGCCGGCCCAGCTCATCGTCTCGGGCGGCGAGGCCTCCTTCCGCCGCATCGAGGAGCGCGTCGTCGTGGAGGCGGCGCGCCGCCGGCCGGCCGTGATCGCGACCGGCGGCGGCGCCTTCCTCTCGGCCCGCGCGCGCCGGGCCCTCGGCGAGAGCGGCTTCCTCTGCCACCTCGACGCGACGCCGCAGGCCATCGCCGATCGCCTTCGCCAGGCGCCCGACGCGAGCGAGCGCCCGCTGCTCTCCGGCGACGTGGAGCGGCGCCTCCTGGAGCTCGATCAGCAGCGACGCCCCTACTACGCCCACGCCGACGCCTGGATCCCGGTGCAGGCGCTCACGCCGGACGAGGCCGCCTCGAGGATCCTGGCGCTGTGGTCGGAGCGCTCGCCCGGGGCGCTCGCGGACGAGCGCCGGCTCGCCCGCCTCGGCGCGGAGGCGCCGGCGCGGGCGCCGACCGCCGTCGTCGACACCGTCTCGGAGCGCTACCCGGTGTGGGTGGGCGCCGGGGAGCTCGAGCGCCTCCCCGACCGGCTGCGGATGCTCGGGCTCGGCGGGCGCGTGCTCGTCATCTCCGACTCAGACGTCATCGCGCTCCACGGCCGGACCGTGGCGCAGACGCTCGACGAGGCCGGGATCGCCGGCGCCTCCTACATCGTCCCGTCGGGGGAGCGCTCGAAGCAGCTCTCTGTCGCGGCCGAGCTCTACGGCTGGCTCGCCGAGCAGCGGGCCGAGCGCGGCGACGCGGTGCTGGCGCTCGGCGGCGGCATGGTCGGCGACCTGGCCGGCTACGTCGCCGCGACCTACCTGCGCGGGATGCCGCTCGTCCACCTGCCGACCTCGGTGCTCGCGATGACCGACGCCTCGGTCGGCGGCAAGGTCGCCGTCGACCTCCCGCAGGGGAAGAACCTGGTCGGGGCCTTCCACCAGCCGCGCGGCGTGATCGCCGACACCGGGACCCTCGCCACGCTCCCGCACCGCTCGCTCGTCGAGGGCTTCGCCGAGGTCATCAAGCACGCGCTGATCCTCGACACGGAGCTCATCGACGACCTCGCCGAGCACGCCGCCGAGCTCGCCGGCGGCACCGCCGACCCCTCGCTCCTCGCCGCCGTGATCGGCCGCTCCGTGCGCGCGAAGGCGCTCGTCGTCTCGAGCGATCCGCACGAGGCGGGGATGCGCGCGATCCTCAACTACGGCCACACGATCGGGCACGGGGTGGAGGCGGCCGGGGGCTACGAGCAGTTCCTGCACGGCGAGGCGGTGGCGGTCGGGATGGTCGGCGCCGCCCGCATCGCCGAGCGGATGGGGCTCCTCGACCCCGGCGACTCGCGGCGCCACGAGGAGCTGCTGCGCGCCTTCGGCCTCCCCGTCGCCTGCCCCGGCATCGACGTCGAGGCGGTGCTCCAGGCGATGCGCTACGACAAGAAGATCGTCTCCGGCCAGCAGCGCTTCGTCCTCCTCGAGGCGCCGGGCCGGACGGTGGTGCGCGACGACGTCCCGGAGCGGCTGGTCGAGGACGTGGTGCGCGGGCTCGCGAGCGGGACCGCGACGTGAGCCCGGCCGGGCCGCGCCGGCGCCTGGTCGGGCGCGCGCTCGGGCGGGTGCAGGCCGTCGGCTACCGCGCCTTCTGCGAGGAGGAGGCGACGCGCCTCCAGATCGCCGGCTACGCCCGCAACCTCTCAGACGGCCGCTCCGTCGAGGTGGTCGCCGAGGGCGACGAGCCGACGCTCAGGCGCTTCGTCGAGCGCCTCCGCGAGGGGCCGCCCCTCGCCGTCGTCGACGAGGTCGAGTACCGCTGGGAGGAGCCGGAGGGCGATCTCCGGGGCTTCGAGGTGCTCTACTAGCCCCGCCGCGCCCGGCCTCCGAGCAGAGCTCGCACGAGCGAGCGAGCCCTCGCGACCGGGCCCCGGCGCCGCCGCCTCGCCGCCGCGTCGAGCGAGCGGCCCGTCCGCCGCTCCAGCACCCGGCGCGCGATGAGCGCGGCGACCTCGGGCGCCGCGCCCGCGTCGTCCGCGGTTGCGATGAGCGCGCCGCCGGGGACGGGCGCGCGGGCGCCCGGCGCTGAGAGCTCGACCCGCGGGAGCCCGCCCCCGGCCGCCCCGCCCAGGTGCGCCCCCGGCAGGGGGTCGAGCGG
>VYDC01000079.1 GCA_009843585.1 Chloroflexota bacterium
GGCTGGGGCTGCGGGCGCTCACCGACGGCGACGTCGCCTCGGAGCTGCGCTCCGACGACACCTGGCGCGCCCTGCGCCTCTCGCTCCTGACGGCGACGCTCGCGACGGGGCTCGCGGCGCTCCTGGGGACGCCCCTCGCCTACGCGCTCGCGCGATCGGGGCGGGGGGGCGCGCGGCTCGCGGCGGCGCTCATCGATCTCCCGATCGTGCTGCCCCCGGCCGCCGCCGGCATCGCGCTGCTGACGGTCTTCGGCCGGCGCGGCTACCTGGGCGAGCCGCTCGAGGGGCTCGGCCTCTCGCTCTCCTTCACGACGGCCGCCGTGGTGCTGGCGCAGCTCTTCGTGGCGGGGCCCTACTTCGTCCGCTCCGCCTACGCCGGCTTCCGCGCCGCCGACCCGCGCTTCGAGGGCGTCGCCTCAACGCTCGGGCTCTCGCGCTGGCGCACCTTCCGCAGCGTGACGCTCCCGCTGGTAAGGCCGGCGCTCGCGGCCGGCGCCGTGCTCTGCTGGGCGCGCGCCCTCGGCGAGCTCGGGGCGACGCTGCTCTTCGCCGGATCGCTTCCCGGCAGCACCCGCACGGCCCCGCTCGCCGTCCTCAACGCCTTCGAGTCCTCGGCGGGGCTCGCCGGAGCCGTCTCGATCTCGCTCGTGCTCGTCGTCCTGGCGCTCGGCGTGATGCTCGCGCTGAGCCGCGTGACGCAGGCGGGAGGGCCGTACCGGTGACGCTCAGCGCCGCCTTCGCGGCCCGCGTCGGCGACTTCGCCCTGGAGGCGGATGTCGCGGCCGCCGACGAGCTCGTCGTGCTCTACGGGCCCTCCGGCTCGGGCAAGACGGTGACGCTCCGCGCCCTGGCGGGGCTGCAGCCGGTCGAGCGGGGGCGGATCGAGATCGGGGGCCGCGTCGTCGTCGACACCGCGGCCGGCATCCACCTGCCCCCCCAGCAGCGGCGCGTCGGCTACGTCGTGCAGGAGCCGGCCCTCTTCCCGCACCTCGACGTGCGCCGCAACGTCCTGATAGGCGTGGAGCGATCGCGGGAGGCGCACGCCCGCTACGAGCGGCTCCGCGCGATGCTCCGCATCGAGGGCCTGGACGGGCGCAGGCCGCACCAGCTCTCGGGCGGGCAGGGCCAGCGCGTCGCCCTCGCGCGAGCGCTGGTGCGGCCGACGGAGGCGCTCCTGCTCGACGAGCCGTTCTCGGCCCTCGACGAGGCGCTCAGGGAGGAGATGCGCGGCGAGCTGCTCCGGCTGCGCCGGGAGCTCGGCCTCCCGATCCTCTTCGTGACGCACGATCTGCGCGAGGCGCACCTGCTCGGCGACCGCATCGCGGTCCTCGACCACGGCCGCGTGCTGCAGTTCGGCCGCCGCGACGAGGTCTTCCGGCGCCCGCGCAGCCGGCGCGTCGCGGAGCTGACGGGCGTGCGCAACATCGTCTCCGGGGTGGTGGAGGGGGACCGCGTCGTCGTGGGCGGGCTCGCGCTGGCGCTTCCCCCGGACCGCCCGCCCCCGGCCGGGGGCGGGCGCGTCGACGTCGGCGTCCGCGCCGAGCGCTGCATCCTGCGCCGCCTCGATCCCGACGCCGCCCTGCCCGAGAACTGCTTCGCAGCGCGCGTGGTGGAGGATCTCGCCTTCGGCAACGCGCACCTGCTCCGGCTCGAGCCGGAGGGTCCCGGCCCCTCCGTGCTGGTGGAGGTGGCCTCGCGCCCCTACGAGGTGCTCGGCGTCGCCTCCATGCGCCGCTGGGTCGTCGAGCTGCCCCCCGCCGACCTGCAGGTGATGCCGGCCGACGGCGCGCCGCCCGTGCGACAATAGGGCGGGACAGGGGACCGGACGGTCGCCGGCGGGTGCGCCCTCGGGTGGCTCGCGGGAGGAAAGTCCGAACTCCACCGGACAGGGTGCCGGCTAACGGCCGGGCGGCGCGAGCCGACGGAAAGTGCCACAGAAACATACCGCCTCCCCGCACGGGCTCGCGCCCGGCGGGGCGGTAAGGGTGAAATGGTGCGGTAAGAGCGCACCGGCGTCCCGGAGACGGGGCGGCCGGGCAAACCCCACCCGGAGCAAGGCCACGTAGGGGGGCGATGGGAGGTCCGGTCCCGCCCCCGGGTAGGCCGCTGGAGGCGGCGGGCAACCGCCGCCCTAGATGGATGGCCGTCCCCGCCCCGGCGCTCGCGCGGGGGCGGGACAGAATCCCGCTTACAGGTCCCCTGTCCCGCTCCCCGACCCGGTGGGCGCCGGGCGCCGGCGCGCGCGGTCCGCGGGCCGTCAGTCGCGCTCCATCACCACGGCGCCGCGCTGGATGACGCGGTCGAGCTCCACCACGAGGCCGACGCCGCCGCGCTCCGGATCGCGGGCGCGCTCGGGCTCGGGGGATCGCTCGTAGATCGTCTCAGCGAGCGCCGGGTCCTCGGTCACGTGCGCCCGGCCGTGGAAGAGCAGCGCCAGGCCGCGGCCCGGGTGGCGGTAGAGCAGCGCGACGCGCGGGTTCGAGCGGACCGAGCGCACCAGGCCTCCCTGCGGGTTGCGGGCCCAGAGGGCGAGGCGCTCGTCGTCGAGGGCCTGCGTGCTGCCGCGGAAGGTGATGCTCGGCTGACCGTCCGAGTCGACGGCGGCTATGACCATCGGCACGCCGTCGGCGAGCGCGCCGTTCACGGCGCTCTTCATCTCCTCGGTGAGCCGGATCATCTCGCCCTCCCCCCGCC
>VYDC01000283.1 GCA_009843585.1 Chloroflexota bacterium
CATCCCCATCATCACGCAGGTGGGCTCGCAGGTGAGCAGGTCGCGCACCGCGACCGGGATCTCGGCGCGGATGAGCTCGAGGAAGACGAGGAAGGCGTCGTCGGTATCGAGGGCGGGGGACTCCACGAAGAAGCGGCCGGGGTGCCAGGTGACGCCGGGGACCGCGATCTTGCCCAGGTCGTACTCGACCGCGGTGTTGGTGGAGGGGATGACCACCCCGACGCGCGCGCGGTAGCCGATGTAGTTCTCCAGCCGCTCGTCCACCGTCCCGGCGTCCGCCACGGTCGTCATCTCGCCCCTCCTCACGGCCCGGCGGCGGGCGTCGCGGCCCCGGCGGCCCGGCCGAGCACGGCGGCGATGGCCTCGTCCACGCCCGCGAGGTCGGCGTACTTCTGCTCCATGTCGAACAGGTTCGCCTCGTGGGGTCCGAGCGCGCGGTCGCCGACGCAGTCCCGCACCACGATGGTGCGCAGATTGTAGCTCATGGCATCGACGACGCTGGCACGCACGCAGCCCGACGTCGTCGCGCCGGCGACCAGCAGCGTGTCGACGCCGCGGCCGAGCAGCCAGGCCGCGAGATCGGTGCCGAAGAATGCCGAGGGCTGCGTCTTCCGTATCACGTGCTCGCCCGGCTCCGGCGCCAGCGCCGCGACGATCTGGCTCCCCTCCGAGTCGTCGGTGAGGGCGAGCAGCCCCGGCGCCTTGCGCGTGAAGACTCCCGCGTCGGAGCCGTCCTCGGCGTAGACGACGCGCGTGAAGGCGATGGGGAGGCGGGCCTCGCGGGCCGCGCGGAGCAGCGGCACCGTGTTCGCGATGGCCTCGGTGACGTTCCCGCCGCCGAAGCGATCCGGATCGGCGAAGGCGTTCGTGAAGTCGACGAGGAGCAGCGCCGGCCGCTCGCCGAAGCCGACCGCGCCCCCGAGGCCCTGGCGCTCGTAGAGCGCGACGTCGGCGTCGGTCGCCGGGCGGCGGCCCCGGGCCTCGTTCACGCCAGCTCCCTCTCTCGCTCGAGCGAGGCGATCATCGAGGAGTTCCGCAGGAAGGCGAGCGCCGCCTCCGGTACCTCCGCCGTGCGCCTCCACTCCTCCTGCCGCTCCCTGCGGAGCTCCGGGTCGCTCTCGCGCAGCAGCTCCCGGTTGCGGAGCGTCGCCGCCTGCACGTGCTCGATGCAGACGGTGCGACGCTGCCGCTCGTAGACGTCGAGCAGCGAGTCGTCGGCGCCGCCCCAGATCGCGATCAGCTTCTTCGCCAGGTTGACGGCGTCGTGCACGCTCCCGTTCATCCCCATCCCCCCGAGCGGGTTGTTGACGTGGGCGGCGTCGCCGGCGAGCAGGATGCGGCCGAGCCGGTAGCGCTCGGCGACGCGCTGGTGCACGCGGTAGAGCGAGCGGTGCGTGACCTCGTAGGGCTCCCGTCTCGGCAGCACGCTCTGCATGCGGCGCTGCACGCTCGAATCGCCGGTGAGGTCGGAGTCCTCCTCGTCCTCCGGGGCGGGGAAGAGCACGCGCCAGAAGTAGCGCGTCCGGAGCAGGACCAGCCACTCCTCGGGATCGGAGAGGTAGTTGACGAAGCTCAGGTCGTCGATCTCCTCCCGGAAGTCGAAGGGCGTCGTCAGCACCAGGAAGAGCTCCGGAAAGGTGAGCCCCTGGAACTCGATCCCCTGCGAGATGCGCACCAGGGAGGCGGCGCCGTCGGCGCCGATGAGGTAGCGCCCGCGCTCGCTGCGCTCCTGCACCCCCTCGAAGCGGATGAGCGCGGAGACGCCGCTCCCGTCCTGGTTCGCGCCTATCACCTGCTCCCCGAAGCGCACCTCGCAGCCCCCGCGTCCGAGCAGGCGGTCGAGCAGGATCTGCGTGAACTTCCACTGCTCCGTCTGCACGCGGTAGGGGTGGGCGGTGAGGCCGTCGAGGATGGAGAGGTCGAAGGTCGCGATGGGACCGGTGCGGCGGTCGCGGTACTGCCAGGTCGGGGCGATCAACCCCTGCTCGATGACCTGCTCGGTGACGCCTCCCAGCTCGTCGAGCATGTCGAGCGTCGGGGGGTGGAAGGTGGAGGCGCGCGGGTCGATGGGGAGGCTCTGCTCGGCCTCGAAGACGGTGACGGGGATGCCGGCCTCGACCAGGAAGGCGGCGGCGCTCAGCCCCGCCGGACCGGCGCCGGCGATGAGCACGCGATCCTCTGCGGCCATCGTCCCTCCCGTTCCGGCGCGTTGACGCGCGGGGGCCCCTGTATACAATCCGCCGAGATTTCTGCCCACCGACACAGCGGTGGCGCCCCCGGGGGATGGAGCGCCGGTGCCCTACGATTTCGTGCCGCTTCCGGAGCGCCGGCCGCTTGCCTGGCCCACCGGCGCGCGCCTCGCGCTCATGGTCACCTTCAACCTCGAGCACTGGGACCTGGTGAAGGAAACCGATCTCCCCTACTACGCCGGCGGCCCGCCGGCGCTGCCCGATCCCCTGCCGGGCCGTGTTGCCGACTTCCACAACTACTCCTGGCGCGAGTACGGCCAGCGCGTCGGGATCTGGCGGATGATCCGCGTGATGGACGAGGCGGGCGTCCCCGCCGGCTGCACGATTAACGCGAAGACCGGCCTCGATCGTCGCGCCCTCATCGACGCGGCGCTCGAGCGAGGCTAGGAGCTGATAGACCACAACTACGAGCAGGTCGACCTGATAA
>VYDC01000138.1 GCA_009843585.1 Chloroflexota bacterium
CGGTTGCCTCGCCGCGCGGCCGAGCCGATAGTGTGAGTACGCGCCGGTCGCGGGCGCGAATCCACGGGAAGGAGGTGCCCTGCCCTTGGACATAGAAGATCCAGCAGCGGTGTCGCCCTCCGCCCCCGTGAGAGCGGCGTAGCGGCACACCACCGGGCACCGGCCGGCGGGACGGACCCCAGCGTCACCCCGGCGGAGCCCCCTCGGCACACATCGTGGCGACTCCAGTCGCGCGCCGGGGAGGTGGGGGCGGCGAGGAACGAGAGACGGGCCCCGGACCTCCGGGGCCCGTCGGCGTCCCGGGAGCCTAGCGACGCCGGCGGCCGCGGCCGCGGCGGACGCCCCCGGTCCCGGACGCCGGGCGCTCCGGCGCCAGCCGGCGCAGCCCGGCCGGCGCCTCGCCCAGAAGCTCCCCGCGGAGCTCCATCACCTGATCGCGGAGCAGCGCGGCGCGCTCGAACTCCAGATCGCGGGCGGCGTCGCGCATCTGGCGCTCCAGCTCGCCGATGAGCCGCTCCAGCTCCTCGCGCGGGAGCTCCGACGCGGCGGCGTAGGGCGCCGCCTCGCCGTCGGCCGAGCGGAGCTGGTCGGTGATGTCCCGTATCGTCTTCTCGATCCCCTGGGGCGTGATGCCGTGCTCCTCGTTGTAGCGCTCCTGGAGCGCGCGCCGGCGCCCCGTCTCGTCGAGCGCCCGCCGCATGGAGTCGGTGATCACGTCGGCGTAGAGGATGGCCTTCCCGCGCGGGTGCCGCGCCGCCCGGCCGATCGTCTGGATCAGCGAGCCGGAGGAGCGCAGGTAGCCCTCCTTGTCGGCGTCGAGGACGCAGACCAGCGAGACCTCGGGGAGGTCGAGCCCCTCCCGGAGCAGGTTGATCCCCACGACCACGTCGTACGAGCCGGCCCGCAGCTCGCGCAGGATGTCGACGCGCTCCAGCGTGTCGATCTCGGAGTGCAGGTACATCGCGCGCACCCCCACCTCCTGGAGGTAGTCGGTGAGATCCTCGGCCATCTTCTTCGTGAGCGTCGTGACGAGGGTGCGCTCCCCGCGGGCCGCCCGCTCGCTGATCTCGGCGTGGAGGTCGTCGACCTGCCCGCGCGTGGGACGCACCTCGAGCTCGGGATCGGGCAGCCCCGTCGGGCGGATCAGCTGCTCGACGACCTGCGTGGAGCGCGCGAGCTCGTAGGAGCCCGGCGTCGCCGAGACGAAGATCACCTGGTTCAGGTGCCCCTCGAACTCCTCGAAGGAGAGCGGCCGGTTGTCGAGCGCCGAGGGGAGCCGGAAGCCGAAGTCGACCAGGGTCGACTTGCGCGAGATGTCGCCGTTGTACATGCCGCCCAGCTGCGGCACCGCGACGTGCGACTCGTCGACGAAGAGCAGCCAGTCGTCGGGGAAGTAGTGGAGGAGCGTCCACGGCGTCGAGCCGGCCGCCCGCGCCTGGAGGTGGCGGGAGTAGTTCTCGATCCCCGAGCAGTACCCGATCTCCTGCAGGGTCTCGAGGTCGTAGCGCGTACGCTCCTCGAGCCGCTGCGCCTCGAGCAGCTTCCCGCCCGCGCGCAGCTCGCGCAGCCTCTCGCCGAGCTCCTCCTGGATCGTCCCGACAGCCTGCTCCAGCCGCTGCTCGGAGGTGACGAAGTGCTTCGCCGGGTAGACGGCGGCGCGCTCCACGTCGTCCAGCAGCTCCCCGGTGAGGGGATCGAGCTGCGCGATGCGCTCCACCTCGTCGCCCCAGAAGTCGACGCGCAGCGCGGTGTCCTCGTAGGCGGGGAAGATCGTCAGCGTGTCGCCGCGCACGCGGAAGCGCCCGCGCTCGGGGCTCACGTCGTTGCGCTCGTACTGCATCGCGACCAGCTGCCTCACGAGCGATGCGCGGTTCACGCGCCGCCCGCGGTAGAGGCGCATCACGAACGACTGGTACTCCCCGGGCTCGCCCAGCCCGTAGATGCAGGAGACGGAGGCGACGATGATCACGTCGCGCCGCTCGAAGAGCGAGCGCGTCGCCGCGTGCCGCATCTTGTCGATCTCGTCGTTGATGTCCGCGTCCTTCGCGATGTAGGTGTCGCTGCGCGGGATGTACGCCTCCGGCTGGTAGTAGTCGTAGTAGGAGACGAAGTACTCCACCGCGTTGTGGGGGAAGAAGTCCCGGAACTCCGCGACGAGCTGCGCGGCGAGCGTGCGGTTCGGTGCGAGCACCAGCGTCGGCTGCTGACGCCTCGCGATGACGTTCGCCATCGTGAAGGTCTTCCCCGAGCCCGTGACCCCGAGCAGCGTCTGGGCGCGGTCGCCGCGCTCGAGGCCGGCCGCGAGCTGCGCGACCGCCTCGGGCTGATCGCCGGTCGGCCGGAAGTCGGAGACGAGCTCGAAGGGGCGCCCCTCGCCCGGGGCGGGGGGCGCGGCGGCTTCCGTGCCCTCGAGCGGTGCCGACACGAGTGGCCCCCGTCCGGACGCGCCGCCTCAGTCCCGTGCGCGGCCCCGGCGGCGGCGTCGCGGCTCCAGTGTAGCGCCCCCGCCCGGGCCCTCAGCGCGTGCCCGGGCCGCCTCCGCGCGCCGCCTGCTGCTCGAGCACGGAGCGCAGGAGCGCCTCGAGATCGGTCGCGGGCCGGCTCGCCCAGAACGCCGGGGGGACCCACCGCACCGCCAC
>VYDC01000120.1 GCA_009843585.1 Chloroflexota bacterium
CCTCGCCCCGAGCATCTGGCGGATGCCCTACTGCTACCTCCCCTGCGCCGACGGCTACTTAGCCCTGGTCGCGCCCTGGGATCACCAGTGGAGGCGGCTCGTGTCGCTGCTCGGCGACCCGGAGTGGGCGTACTCGCCGCTCTTCTCGACGGCGGATGCGCGCGGCGAGAACTGGGATGCGCTGAAGCTGCTGCTCGGCGAGTGGTGCGGCGGTCTGCGGGGCGAGGAGATCACGAGGCGGGCTGGCGAGCACGGGCTCCCGTTCTTCCACTTCCACTCGATCTCCGATCTCGCCGCCTCCGCACAGGTCGCCGAGCGTGAGAGCCTCGTCATCGCCGCGTGCGGGGGCGCCGCGATGCGGATCCCCGCGGCGCCGGTGCGCCTTCAGCGTGCGCCGCGGCGCACCCGGAGGCGCGCGCCGGCGCTCGGCGAGCACAACGGCGAGGTGCTCGCCGAGTGGCTGGGCGGGACGGGCGGTGCGCAGAGCGGCCACCTCGGGGCGGCCGATCCCCCATCCCGCGAAGGGCGGCGCCCCGACCGGGGCCCGGCCGGCGGGGACCGGCGCCCCGGCACCGGTTCGCTCCCCCTCGCGGGCGTGCGCGTCCTCGACCTGGGGCAGGTGGTGGCGATCCCGTTCGCCACCCAGTGGCTGGCGCGCATGGGCGCCGATGTGCTGCTGGTCGAGTCCTCGAAGCACATGACCACGCGCGAGCTGCCGCCCTTCGGCGACGGCCGCCCGCGCCACCACGACAACGCCGGCCACTTCAACCTGCTCAACGGGGCGAAGCGCAGTGTCCGCCTCGATCTCGAGACGGTCGCCGGTCGCGACGTCGTGCGCCGGCTGCTTCCGCACTGCGACGTGCTCGTCGACAACTTCAAGACCGGCGTGCTGGAGCGGATGGGTCTCGGGCCCGAGGCCGTGCGCGCGCTCCACCCGTCGGTCGTGCAGCTATCCCTCGGCGCGTTCGGCCGCACCGGTCCGATGCGCTACCAGCTCGGCCTTCACAGCGCGGTCAACCTCTTCTCCGGGGTGGCGGACGTGACGGGCTACGCCGGCGGCGCGCCGCGGCTGCTCGGCGGGCTCCTGCCCGACGCGATCGCCGGCGCCCATGTCGCCTGGATCCTGCTCGCCGCGCTCCGCCAGCGGGAGACGACGGGCGAGGGCCAGTACATCGACGGCGCGATGTACGAGACGATGCTCCCGCTGATCGCCGAGGCCATCGCCGACTTCTCCATGAACGATCGAGCGCCGGTGCGGCGCGGCAACCGCGACGCGGCGCACGTCCCCCACGGCGTCTACCCCTCGCTCGGCGAAGATCGCTGGGTCGCCGTGGCGGCGGCCGACGAGGACGAGTGGCGCGCGCTCGCGGGCGTGATCGGCCGCCAGGCGTGGGGAAGCGACCCCGACCTGCGAACGCCCGAGGGTCGGCGGGAGCGCGAGGATGCCATCGATGAGGCGATCGCCGCCTGGACGCGGGGACGCACGCCTCTCGAGGCGGCGGAGACGCTGCAGCGGGCGGGCGTGACGGCGGCGCCGGTCCTCCTCTCGGCGGAGGCGCTCGCGGACCCCCAGCTCATCCACCGCGGCTTCGTCGTGGAGACGGAGCACCCGGCGTCGGGCCGGCGGCGGCACTACGGCATGCCGTGGCGCCCGGTCGATGCCGGTGCGCCCGCCTGCGACCTCGGCCCGGCGCCCCTTCTCGGCGAGCACACGCGCGAGGTCCTCGGCGAGCTGCTCGGGCTCGACGGCCGCGCACTGGACGAACTCGAGGCCGGCGGCGTCTTCACGTAGGCCCGGGCCGGCGCCCCGGGCGGCGATCCCGCCGTTCCGCGCCGGATCGGGATGCCATGCGCCGAGGGGTCGTCAGGACGCTCCGCCGAGCGCCCCGACGCGCCACGCGCCGGTCGCCCCCTCGTCGATGAGGCGCAGCGTGCGCGAGAGGATCGCCGGCGCGGCGTCGGCGATCCGCTCGGCCGCGCGGCGGCCGCTCTCGACGAGCTCGTCGTCGGGGACGACCATCGAGGCGATCCCGGCCTCCACCGCCTCGCGACCGGAGAGCGGGACGCCGAGCAGCAGGTAGCTCTTCGCGCGCATCGGTCCCATGACGTGCCCGATGCGGCGGAGCCAGGCGTCGTCCGCGAAGCCCCCCATGCGGGGCTCCGGCTCCGAGATCCGCGCCCCCTCGGCGGCGATCACGATGTCGGCCGCGGCCGCGATCTGGGTGCCGGCCCCGATGCAGTGCCCGTGCACCAGGCTCACGACCGGCTTCGGGAAGAGGTCGATGCGCTTCGCGATCCGGTACATCTCGGCGACGTTGCCGGCGGGGCGGATCCCCTGCTCCGCGTAGCGATCCATCTCGGCCCTGTCGAGGCCGGCGCAGAAGCCGCGCTCGCCCGTCCCCCGCAGCAGGACGACGCGCACCGCATCGTCGCGCTCCGCCTCGTCGAGCGCCGCATCCATCGCGGCCAGCATCGGCTCGGTCATCGCGTTCACCTTCTCGGGCCGGTTGAGCGCGATGGTGAGCGCATCGCCTCCGGCCGCCATCGGCTCCCGCTCCACGATCAGCTGCGATTCCCCCATGACGCGACCCCCGCTCTCCCCCACACGCCTGCCCGATTCTAGGCTCCAC
>VYDC01000222.1 GCA_009843585.1 Chloroflexota bacterium
AAGAACTACCCGCCCTCGATCCGCGACATCCAGCAGGGGTGCGGCATCTCCTCGACCTCCGTCGTCGACTACAACCTGAAGAAGCTCGAGGAGAGGGGTCGCATCCGCCGCGACCGCGAGGTCTCCCGCGCGATCGAGCTGCTCGGCGAGTCGGGAGAGCGCCGGGCCGGGACCGTCTCCGTCCCGCTCCTCGGGGCGATCGCGGCCGGACGGCCGATCCCCACGCCGCCCGACACCGTCAGCCCCGGCGCGTACCAGGATCGGATCGAGGTCACGGAGGAGCAGGTCGACGGACGGCGCGACCTCTTCGCGCTGCGCGTCGAGGGAGACTCGATGATCGACGCGCTCATTCACGACGGCGACATCGTCATCCTCGAGGCGACGCGCTCGGTCGACGACGGCGAGATGGTGGCCGTCTGGCTTCGCGACGAGAACGAGACGACGCTCAAGCGCGTCTACCACGAGGGGGAGCGCGTCCGGCTGCAGCCGATGAACCGGGCGCTGGATCCGATCTACGCGGCGGCCGAGAACGTCGAGGTGCAGGGCCGCGTCGTGACGGCTATCCGCCGGAGCTTCTGAGGGGGAGGCGTCCCCTCCGCCCCTCGCGCGCCCCGGCGGCGACTTCGAGCAGCAGCAGCTCGAGGGAGAGCGTTTCGGGCATGCGCCCGCTCTTCACGGCGTGATCGGCGCGCTCCACGGCGCGCAGGCCCCGCTCGGCGACCTCGCGCCGGATCCCGCGCGACTGGCGGACGAGCTTGGTGCGCGCGTAGCCCCGCGCCCCGGTCGCCTCGCCGATCTCCTGCTCGCTGCCGCCCGCCTCGGCGCGCTCGGTGGCGCGCACGAGCTGTCCCAGGTGCCGCCCGAGCTGGTACTGCACGCGGCCGGGCGTCTCGGAGCCCTCGGCGAGCATGCGGTCGAGGAGGGTGATCGCCACCGAGCCCCGCCCCTCGATCGCCGCGTCGACGAGCGAGAAGAGGCTCTGCTCGCGCGCCTCCGGCGTGAGGGCGCGCACGTCGTCCTCGCTCACCGCCCGGTCGCGGGCGTAGTGAGCGAGCTTGGCGAGCTCGCCGTCGAGCGTGCGCAGGTCGGCGCCGACGAGATCGACCAGCGCGGAGAGGGCGCGCGGCTCGATCGCCACCCCCGACGCCTCCGCGCGGGTGCGCAGCCAGCGCCCGACCTCGCTCTCGCCTCCGCGGCCGTAGACCGAGAGCGGCCGGAACTCCTCGACCGCGACCGAGTCGAGCGCCGCGAGCTCCCGCACCAGCGGCCAGGAGGCGATCGACTCGCGGCGCCCGCCGCGCCGCGGCGTCGGAGGCTCGCGGAGCACCAGGGTTGTGGACGGGGGAAGTGTCGGGAGCGCCTCGAGCAGGGGGCGCCAGCGGTCGACGGCGGCCCGTCCGCGGCCGGCAGCGGCTACGAGGCCCTCGACGAGCACGAGGCGGGCGGTGCCCAGGAAGGGGAGCGCGGAGGCGTGCTGCAGGAGCTCGGTCGGCGTGACGCGGCGCCCGTCCAGGACGCTGCTGTTCGTGGCGAGCATCCCGTCGGCGTCGAGCCGCTCCCTGAGCTCGCGCAGCGCCTCCTCGACGCGGAAGTCGTCGTCGCCGTAGAGCAGATAGAGCATCGGCCCTCCGCGCGCTCAGTCGATCTCGAGCTGCCAGCCGAGGAAGGTGGCGAGCGTCGCCAGCGCCACGATCGCCGGGCCGGGCCAGAGCAGCGCCCCGACGAAGGCGGAGGTGGCTCCACCGTCGGCGCCCACGGCCTGCCACGCGGCCCAGGCGACGGCGAGCGCGGCGCCGGGCAGGGGCATCCACCACGGGAAGCGCGGGTCGTCGTCGTTGACGAGCGCCGAACGCAGGAGGTCGCGCGCACGCGTGCGGGGCGACGGTCCCCTCCCGGGATCCGTCGCGCCCTCAGCGGGGCGCCGGGTACCGTCCGGTTCGGCGGCCGCCATCATCCCCTCCGGATCCGAATGCTACGCCTCCCGCCCGGACGGGGGCGAGGCCGGCGAGCCTCCCTCCTCCGGCGGCCTGGTCGGCGGGAGGCGTAGCTCGCCGCGGGCGCGCCACAGCGCGTAGGCGCCGGCGAGCACGAGCGAGAGCGCCGCCGCCGAGGCGAGCAGGGCGGTCCCCGTCCCGCGCCCGTCGACGAGCAGGCCGACCGCCGGCGTCGCCATCACGGTGGCGAGCTGCGAGGCCATCGAGTTCAGCGAGAGCACGGTCGCACGCTCGCGGTCGGGGGTTCGCCGCGCCAGGTAGTCGGCGACGAGTGGATGCAGCACGTTCCAGGCGAGCGGGGAGAGCAGGATCAGGGGGAAGAGCGCACGCGCCCCGGCGGCGCCGGCGAGGAGCGCGAGGGGCACCGCGACGCCGGCGACGGCGAGCGTCCGCGGCAGTCCGAGCCGGCGCTCGGTGGCGGCGGACATCCAGCCCCCGAAGGCGGAGGAGATCGTCATCGTCGCGGCGATCGCCCCGAGCGACCAGACGGGCGCCCCGAGCTCCGTCGCGATCGGCTGAAAGACGGTGAAGACGAGCGCCGCCGAGACCAGGACGGCGGCGAAGAAGAGGACTATGGACCACATCTCGCGCGCGCCGAGCACGCGTCGCACGGCGCGCGCGAGATG